>JAYEFV010000401.1:0-9315 GCA_034658755.1 Thermodesulfobacteriota bacterium
ATCGAGCATAAGCCGGTTTTCGAGCTCAGCAACAAACCGGTTATGAGGATTGTTAAACCATTTTTCGTATGCCACGGCGTCATTAAAATCGAATATATAACCCATAGAGAGTCATTTAAATAAATAAACTAATTTTTTCAAGGAGAAAACGACATTTTCAAATGGATAAGATGTTTGCTTATATCTTATTCTGTTCAAATATGAACATTTCATGGTCGATTCCTTGACACATAAACGGCCATCATACTATATCTACAGACCTCGAAATTTCGTTAAAAATTGCCCTATTTTTTAGACAAAAACATTGTGCAAATAAAAAATTATGATGCTTGTTACTGGTTTCTGGATACTGGTTTCTGGATAAACCCATCCGGCATAGAGCATCCAGTCTCCGGCATCTCATTTCCATGACAATACCAAAATGCTCATGGAACGGAGTAATTGTTGATTATGAAAGAATTTTTCAAAGTTACCGATTTAAAAAAGGTCCTGGAATACGCATCTGATTTTCCTCCGGTTGAAACTGAAGACGTGCAGCTCATTGAAGCAACCGGAAGGGTTCTCGCCGAAGATATTGATGCGGATGTGGACCTTCCTGATTTTAAGCGATCCACCATGGACGGCTATGCAGTCCGTGCTTCCTCGACCTTTGGCGCATCAGAACCAAATCCGGCATATCTTTCTATTAAAGGCTCTGTAGTTATGGGAAAATTTCCCCCTTTTTCCATTGGAATCGGCCAAGCCGCCGGGATCTCAACCGGAGGCATGTTGCCGGACGGGGCCGATAGTGTTATCATGATAGAACACACAGAAGCAGTCGACGACATAAGTATTGAAGTGTACCGGAGCGTTGCTCCGGGGCAGAATATTCTTGAAAAGGGCGAGGATATAAGTAAAAGTGCTGTCCTGGTTTCAGGCGGGAAAAGACTCAGAGCCCAGGAAACCGGACTTCTGGCAGCCTTTGGCCAAAAGAGGGTCAGGGTTTACAAAAAGCCTGTAATCGGTATTATCTCTACCGGAGACGAAATTGTTCCCATTGATGAAACGACTGGTCCAGGCCAAATTCGGGATATAAACATGTATACACTCTCCGGTCTTGTGAAAAATGCCGGGGCTGATCCGGTTACGTTCGGAATTGTTCGGGACGACTTGGATGATCTTTTGAAAAAATGCGCCCTGGCCCTCGAAAAAGCAGACATGGTCTTGATTTCAGGAGGAAGTTCAGTGGGCACCCACGATTTTACCATCCAAGTACTCGCCGCACTTCCAGATGCCCAAATCCTTGTACACGGTATATCTATAAGCCCGGGTAAACCAACGATTCTGGCCAAATCATACCATCACGCCATATGGGGCTTGCCCGGACAAGTGGTTTCAGCTATGGTCGTTTTTGAAGTGGTTGTTAAGCCCTTCATTGAGCAAATCAGCGGTCTTTCCGTTAAACACAAAAAAGATTTCAAGCTTCCTGCTCGACTAAGCAGAAATATTTCATCTTCCCAGGGTCGAGCAGATTATATCCGGGTACGTCTGAATGAGAAAGACGGCGTCCTTTGTGCCGAACCGATTCTTGGAAAATCAGGACTTATAAACACAATGGTAAAAGCCGACGGCCTGATTGAAATCGGGGTAAACACCGAAGGGCTGAACAAGGGCGCCGATGTCGAGGTGATCCCCATTTAGTCCCGAACTTAGGGGCTTGACCCCATAAGCGCTATGTTATTTTTTGCGCCGGAAGGATTGAAAAAGATGAACATCGAACATCGAACGTCCAACATCGAATGTTGAATGAAAGACAAAAACAAGGGCAAGAATTCTATTAAAAGAACTTAGGGAGACCCAAAGATAGTTAGGACTTATTCAGAAGGTACCATCAGTTTTAAAATAATTTGAAGAGCGGAGCGACATCATTATTCGACGTTCGATGTTCAATGTTCGATGTTGGACGTTCATCTTTCAAAACAACTTAGCGCTTGTGCGACTTCACCCCAATTGGAATAACGGAGTAATGGAATGAGCAACCAACGTAATATATATTTAAAGATGAAAACTCTCAAACAAGCTCACCAAATCCTTTTTGAGCTGTTTTCCCGTTTTCAACCTCTGTTAAAAGAGACGATTACGGTTCCTGAGGCAGTAGGACGGGTTCTGGCAGAACCGGTAACCGCCGTAATTTCATCTCCGAACTTTCACCTGTCTGCAATGGACGGAATCGCCGTAACAGCGGCAACGACCTTTGGTGCTTCCGAAACACGGCCAAAGGAACTGATCATGGATACAGACGCATTTTATGTAAATACCGGCCACGTCATGCCTGAAAACACCGATGCGGTCATCATGATAGAGCATGTTAATGATATGGGCCGGGGCCGGGTTGAAATTGAGGCGCCGGCATTCCCCTGGCAGAATGTCCGAAAGGTCGGTGAAGATATCGTGGCAACCGAGCTTCTCTTCCCCCATAACCATGTCATAACGCCCTATTGTGTGGGGGCTCTTCTTTCAGGAGGCATCTTTGCTGTACCGGTAAGGAAAAAACCAAACGTACTGGTTATTCCCACAGGATCCGAGCTGGTGGACTGGCGGGAAACCTCTCTTGAAGATCTTAAGCCGGGTCAGGTGCTTGAAACAAATTCTTTTGTTCTCGGCAAACTGATCGAGTCGTGGGGCGGTGCCTTTGTCCGCCATGAAATGCTGACCGATGATCCCGAAATAATAAAACAGGCGATTTTCGATGCGGTGAACAATAATTTTGATATGGTACTGACCGTGGGCGGATCATCGGCAGGATCAGAAGACTATACCAGAAATATTATTGATGACCTAGGCCGGGTGTTGGTTCATGGCGTTACCATCATGCCAGGGAAGCCGGTTATCATCGGCACCATAAAAGACAAACCCATCTTTGGTATTCCGGGGTACCCGGTATCCGCAATAATTGTCTTTGAACAGTTTGTGGGTCCGTTACTGTCATTGATGCTGGGACAACCGGAAAAAGAAAGGGCCACCGTTCAAGTTGAGCCCACAAAAAAGATTGCCTCAAAACTTGGCGTGGAAGAATTTTTGCGGGTAAAGCTGGGAGCTGTCGGCAACCGGGTCGTTGCAACCCCCCTGCCCCGTGCCGCAGGGTGTATCACCACCCTAACTGAAGCGGACGGTATTATCCGGGTACCGAACAACATAGAAGGGTTACCACCTCATGAGCCTGTCACGGCTGAACTGTTGCGCCCTCTTTCCTCCATTAAAAATACGGTTGTGGTGGTGGGAAGCCATGACAACACCTTGGACATTCTGGCAGACCAGATTCGCTTCGGGCACAAAAATCTTACCCTTTCCTCAAGCCATGTGGGCAGCATGGGCGGTCTGATGGCCATTAAAAAAAAGGTGTGCCATTTGGCAGGATCACATCTTCTGGATACCCAGGACGGTTCTTACAATATATCCTATGTCAAGAAATATCTCCCCGATGTTAAAGTAAAACTGGTGAATCTTGTTCTTCGGGATCAGGGGCTGATTGTGCTTCCGGAAAATCCCAAGGCGATCAACGGCATTGAAGATCTTAGCCGCAATGATATCACTTTCATTAACCGCCAGGCAGGCTCCGGCACAAGAATTCTTCTCGATTTTCGCTTAACAAAGCTGGGCATCGAGCCCTCTTGTGTCAATGGATATGAGAACGAAGAATTTACCCATATGTCGGTGGCCGTGGCCGTGCTCAGCGGCACCGTGGATGTGGCACTTGGAATTTACGCCGCTGCAAAGGCCCTGAATCTCGATTTTATCCCCGTTGTCACAGAACAGTATGACCTGATTATCCCAGAAACATTTTACGAATCCGAAAACATCCGGATCCTGCTTGAAACCATTAATTCTCCCGAGTTCAAAAAGCGGGTTCAATCATTGGGAGGATATAGCACCAAAAAAACAGGCCAGATCATTATTTAGACTTATTATGGATTTCCCATGAACACTCAAGTATTGAGCAAAAAGGAGAGAATCAAAAAATGGCTTCAGGAAAAACATGTGGGGCAGGCTTTCCAGCCTGCCCCACATGATAAAAAGTAAGTATAGTTTGATAGATCATACGGCTGATTTCGGCATACATGTTTATGGTTCGGATTCAAAAGAGCTTTTTGCCAATGCCGCATGGGCTCTGTTTGACATTATTACGGAAATCGATCAGTTGGCAGGCCTTGATTCCTGTCACATTGAGGTGTCAGGTTATGACTGGTCCGATCTGATGGTAAACTGGCTCAGAGAGGTTTTGTACTTGTGGAACGGTAAAGAATTACTCGTAAAAAAGGCCCGAATTCTTTCCCTGTCTGGAAATGAACTGGCCGCAACCGTCGAGTTTGACCCCTTTAACCCTGACCTCCATGTTATAAAAACTGAAATCAAAGCCGTAACCTACCACCAGATCCAGGTTAACAGCAGCCCTTCCGGATGGGAGGCTATAATTATATGCGATATTTAGGTGGGTTATTTTGTCATCTTGACACATTGTTCCCATAACGATAATATGATTTTACCAGAAGCATTCAATCTGAGCATAAAAGAAAGCCATGGAAATTAAAAAAATAGACAACTATCGGTGGGAGTTGCCCAAAACCGGAAATATGCGCGTTCCGGGGATTATTTACGCAACTGAATCCATGCTCAAAGCTGAAAAGCAGAAAGAGCCTTTAAAACAGGTGGCAAACGTTGCAACCCTTCCGGGCATTTTAAAAGCATCTCTTGCCATGCCGGACATGCACTGGGGGTATGGGTTTCCCATCGGCGGGGTTGCGGCCTTTGACTGGGAATCGGGCATCATATCTCCGGGCGGAGTGGGGTATGATATTAACTGCGGTGTACGCCTGGCAACAACATCCCTTGTGGAAAAAGAAGTGCGTCCAAAACTTGAAAATCTTGTGAATGCGCTTTTCCGGGGCATTCCTTCCGGTGTGGGTTCAAAAGGTTCTATCAAGCTTTCCATACCCGAAGAAAAAAAGGTTCTTCAAATGGGCAGCAAGTGGGCGGTCAACCGGGGACTTGGAGAAGCGCTGGATTTGGAACATACGGAAGATGGCGGGTGTATGCCGAATGCCGACCCCGGCGTGATCAGTCAAAGGGCTCTGGAAAGGGGGCGCAAACAGCTCGGAACCCTGGGTTCTGGAAATCATTTCCTTGAAATCGGCGTGGTAGAAGCGGTTTATGATACACCGGCGGCCCAAGCATTCGGGCTTTTTGAAGGACAGGTCACACTAATGCTCCATACCGGTTCCCGAGGTTTGGGGTATCAAATCTGCGACGATTTTCTGGCTTTTATGACAAAGCATGGGAAAAAATTGGGGTTTGATCTTCCGGATCGACAGCTTGCCTGCGCCAGAATTCAATCCAAAGAAGGAATGCGCTATTATAATGCCATGGCCTGTGCCGCAAATTATGCCTGGACCAACCGGCAGATTTTAATGCACAATTCTCGTGAGATACTTTTCAGAGTACTCGGTATCAGCCCCAGAGATCTTAACATGAAACTGCTTTATGACGTATGCCACAACATCGCAAAAAAAGAAGTTCATGTTATCGACGGAAAAAAACAAACGGTCTGTGTTCACCGAAAAGGCGCAACCCGATCTTTTCCGGCCGGACATGAGGCGCTGTGCGATCAATATCGCCCTGTGGGACAGCCGGTAATTATTCCCGGTGATATGGGTACGGCTTCATATGTGCTTACGGGTACGGAAAAGGCCATGCAAGAAACATTCGGCTCCACATGTCACGGCGCCGGGCGTGTTTTAAGCCGAAAAGCCGCAAAAAAGGCCAGTAAAGGACGGGCCATACAACGGGAACTTGAAGACAAGGGAATTTTAGTAAAATGGACCGGCAGATCCACCCTGGCTGAAGAGATACCCGAGGCTTACAAGGATATTTCCCAAGTGGTTGAGGTGGTCCATGAAGCCGGAATTTCAAAAAAGGTGGCAAAACTCAGACCTATCGCTGTGGTTAAAGGATAACTCCGAGACCTTTGAAAAACGCCCCCTTTTGCCCAATTCCGGTGTCAGGCTCAAATTTTAATCCTCAAAATACTCTAATGTATTCCTGTGGTTAAAATTTTCGCCTTCCTTGGCCTTGAACAAAATTGAGCATTTTTCAAAGGTCTCATTATTTGACCTAATTCCCCAATTCCCATTCAATTTGATCAAAAACGTCCTCGATCTGATACAGTGCCTGATCGGCCTTGGCCAGATTCCAATTTGCAATATGCTCCTGAACTTCATTGTGAACCTTACGGAGTTTGTCTTGGTGTTTAAGAAGAATCTTTCTGAAAGGCGGATTTCCTTCCAGATCATAGAGGAGTTTGTCCAGCCTTCCCACGATGTCAAAGAATGAGAGCCCTTCCTCTATCCACGCTTCATTAAGATAACTCAGGCCACGGCCAATCCCGGGATAATCCGCCTTCAGGCTCTTTTTGTAATATGGACGAACACGGACGGTCAGTTGCATGGTTTTGCTCATGGTCTTGGTTCTCCTTTCCGACTTATGGGGTTTTAGGAATTTTATTGGCAGAATTCCCGAGACGTCAAATTATTTCAAATCCGGATCCGGCAACTTCAGCTCGGTAAGTATCGCTCCAAGTACTGAAAAAATTGAAAAGACAAATATTCGCCACACACCGTTTGTTGCAATCTCACCAATCGAAATTCCACTACTGTGGCCAAGAAATGCCGACACCGCCGCATAGAACACTCCGACCGCAACGCCGCAGACAACAGCCCCGAAAATCCGCTTGGCCAAAGTTGCCCCACCACATCCTAACGTCACAACCACACCACAAAGCATGGGTATAAACACCGAAAGCCACCAAATAGTCCTCAAATCAGGCAGATCTCCAACATTCCCAAGGTAAACAAAATCTGCAATTCCAAATAGTCCGGTTGCCGCAACTACGCACAAACCGATATGCCAATATCGGTTGGCCATTGACGCCCGCAGCAGAACACGCTTTCGAATACGACGACGTATGGTTAACGGAAGATTGTAGAATAAACAGAATACCCAATGCTCCAGCAATGCTCCATTTTCACCAAACACCGGAACAATATGCACCGATTGATTGGCCCAGTGCCCGGCCATAAATCGAGCCAACACAGGATAACGATATGCCATCTGGATCGGAAAGGCCAAATATCCGATGTACTTAAAAAAGCCTAAAAATACCGCAATATTATAGTCTTTGAAATTACGCTCCTTTATCACCAGATACAATACATAAAGCCCCCGGACCAAAGAACCCGGAGAAATCGGCACAACCTGAAACAATGCGATAATTCCGAGTCCTATTCCCCATGCCTGTGCTCGCGGCATCTCAGGATGCATGGCAACATAAGTCATGGCTACCAGCACGGAAACAATCTGGGTTACCGGTAACGTGCAGATATGCACGGCCAGGCTTTTCAGATACTTTTGTACAAACGGCTCATCAACCTGTGAAAGAATAATCTCGGCGTCCTCATTACTTAAAATATGCTTTTCCTGCCCATCTGTTACCATCTCATAAAGCCATTGTTTGCGCAGCTCTGAATTAAAATACAAGCGAATCGGTCGTACAAACAGATAATTGAGTCGCTCCTTGGCATATTCCCAATCCGTTATTAATCGGTGCAGCCCGGCAGGAAGTATCGACAATGCACAATTTCCCACAAAACGCCAACCTGATTTAGCGACGCTTAAAGCACCGGCGCTATCGACCCTATCCGCTCTATGCCAGACAATGGTTTTTTCAGCAATTTTCCCTCTAAAAGCTCTTTTTAAATAATCCCAACTCGTTACCATTCTTTTATAATGTTTCCGCCAGTCTGCGTGTCCCCAAATTCGCTGAAACGACATGCCATAAAATGGAATGAGTCCCATCAAATAAAACATCACCGTTAACGTCCTGCTACGTTTGAGCTTTTGTGCCTGCGAATCATCGACAACATTTCGAACCTTCCATCCATTCACTGCGCTGTTAAGTATCGTCGACCACAGCCGCCCGCTGTAAGATAACCGAATAAAATTGTGTGTTATATCCGGTACCGAGTCTCTGTAAATACGCTCGGATGCTTTCAGCTCATCCAACATCTCACGCATATCAGCAAAGTCGTTATGATGCGCTTCAATAAATCGTTCAAGTTGTCTTGTGCTGCCCCGATCAAACTGTACCAGGCTTCCCCGCCCGAGTCCTTTTATAATAAGTTTAAAATCCCCGGGGCTCATGGGTAAAAACATCAGCAGCGCAAGACCGGCCCGAAAATCAACCGCCACCAACCCGCCGGAGGGGTTATTATCCGTACCTTTTCGTTTCAGACAGTTTGGCTGACTTTTACACGTGGACCACTCATATTGTCTGGCAAACTCATGCCCTCCCATGTCATGCAGCAGCGTAACAAATTCATGCATAAATTCATACTTGGCTCGATATTCCGGCGAGCCCAGCCGGTCTATCTCAACCGGCCTGCCCCTGCGCCATTTTTTCAAGAAATCCAGATGGTCATCAACCTCCAGTCGCCAGGTTCTCCCTTCTACCCACTCGCTAAACTCACCGCAACTCCCCAGTGTATGGTCCACAAACGTTGCATGAATATCGACAACCATTTTTTCATCACCAAATCGAATCTTAGCGCCGCGCCGAATAAATTTTTGCCATAACGCCCCGGCTCTTGCAGCAATCGGATTCACCTGAAGCTGAAATGGTCCTTGAAAACCCATCCAATAAATGGCATTGCGGAACATCCGAGAAAAGGTTGTAGGCGGAATAAGAATCTTTATCGCATAAATGCCGCCGACCTCAAGTCCTTTTATCGCCCCATCCGGCCCATTGATCTCCGTCACCTTCACCCGATAGACCTGTCCGGCAAACCCACCGCCGACAAACGTCTCAACAACCGCACGAATTCTCGCCGTATTCGTACCGCCGACCTCGGTTACGTCATAAACAAGCTCGCTGCCCACATCATAGCGCACAACTCGCATGGGCCGGTATAACCCTGCGTCACGAAATCTTGTCTCAAGGGTCTTGCATGTCTCAATAGAATATTCTTGCGTCATTCCTGCGTCTCAAAATAAATAACGGATTGAATGGATAAGAATTGTCTTGTTAAATAAAAATCGAGTGAGTATAGAGATAGGACGCTTGTGTGTCAAGCGAGTAAAAAAGGAAAATAGTAAACATCGTACCTAAATTCTGCAATTGTCGATAACAATTGATGCAGGTTTTGGGTTGTAAGAAAGGAGACTATTATGAATCCGGAAATGTTTAGAGAATACGACATCAGGGGAATTGCGGGAAAAGATATGACA
>JAYEFV010000402.1:0-9270 GCA_034658755.1 Thermodesulfobacteriota bacterium
CGGCAAGGCCCGAGCGAGTTTTCAACCGCAGGCATAGCGCGCTATTTCGAGGATTGAAAACGAGCGAGAACGCCGCCGGGGGCCGAAAGATGCCGTTTATGGATGGACACTAGTTAGGGTTCCTGTATTTGAGTCGCCGGATGCTGGATGAAAAAAATAAAATCCACTACAAACAAGCTGAATCGTTACACATAATCATTATCCGGAATATGGAAAAGAGCATTACATGATAAAGGTTGTCGGTATAGATCCAGGTCTCTCTGCAACCGGTATTGGAATTGTCAAGGGAACGGATCTTAAGGTTACAGGCTTTTCCTTCGGCAGTATCAATACTTCAAAAAACCTTCCTTTACCAGGCCGTCTCCATAAAATCTTTTCAAATCTTCTCGTGGTATTAAAGGATGAAAGACCCGATCTTATGGTAGTGGAAGACATCTTTTCCATGGTAAAGTTTCCAAAAGCCGGCATAACATTGGGAAAGGTTACCGGTGTTGTTCTACTTGCAGGATACCAGGTCGACGTGCCGGTTGCAGAGGTCCCGGTTCGCGAAGCCAAACAGGTGCTGACCGGAAACGGAAATGCAAGCAAAATGCAGCTTGAAAAAGCAGTTCGGCGTTTGTTAAACTTGACGGATCCCATTAAACCTTATCACGCTTCTGATGCAATGGGCTTGGCGCTTCTGGGCCTGTTTCGCCATAATAACGGCCTGTCGCAAAACCCGCATCACAAAGCGTATACAACGGTATCGCATGATCGGTTATCTTGAAGGCAAACTTTTAAAAAAAGAGGGTGACAGGATACTGCTTCTTGCAAATCAAGTCGGATATGAAGTTCTGCTTCCTGCAGTTGTAATGGAGACCTTTAGGGCAAAAAAAGTCGGTGACGAAGTTTCCCTATATATTTATTATCAACAGACCGAACGGCAACCAAAACCGGTACTGATCGGTTTTAATCTCGAGGTCGAAAAAGAATTTTTTCAATATTTTATTTCTGTAGAAGATATCGGTCCCCTCAAGGCGGTTAAGGCCCTGAACGTACCGGTCCGTGACATCGCGCGGGCCATAGAATCGAAAGACATCCATAAGCTTAAACAATTAAAAGGCATCGGCGACCGGACGGCCCGTAAAATTATTGCCACCCTTGAAGGCAGGATGAATAAGTTTGCATTGATCCGTGAATCAGAAAAAATAAAAGTGCCTGTGGTCGAAGACTTTTCAAAGCAGGTTTTGGATGTGCTTGTTATTCAACTGGGACACAAGATAACCGACGCCAAGAAGATGATTGCCCAAGCCATGAAACGGAACAGCGCTATCGCAACCCCTGAAGAACTTTTTGAAGAAGTCTATAGTGGAGAAAATAGCACATAAGATCATTCATCCTTTAAAAATATATAATCGCGGATTTTTCAACGGTTTGTATTAAAATTATTGAGAAATTACTCATGGATGATATATTAAAACATTCTTCCGACAACCAGGAACTTCTTGAAGGATCATGTCTCCCTGTGGACAGGGAACCGGAAATACTCTCTTTGAGGCCTGAACATTTTTCAGACTATGTCGGTCAGACAGAAGTTGTGGAAGCACTTAAAATTGCAATTGAAGCAGCCATAAAAAGAGATGAACCGGTTGACCATATTATTTTTCATGGACCGCCGGGCCTCGGAAAAACAACGCTTGCAAATATTATCGCCAATGAAATGGGTGGCAATCTCATTACCACTGCCGGTCCTTCCCTTGAAAAGGGCGGCGACCTGATCGGTATTCTCACGCATCTTGAAGATAAAGACACCCTTTTTATAGATGAGATACACCGGACCCCTAAAATTGTAGAAGAATTTCTGTATCCTGCCATGGAGGACTTTGCCATCGATTTTGTGTTTGACAAAGGCATACATGCCCGCAGCCACAAATACCGTTTAAACCGCTTTACACTTGTCGGCGCCACTACGCGGGTTGGACTTTTATCCGCGCCGCTGCGGGATCGGTTCGGTATTTTCAGAAGCCTCGATTTCTATACGGAAGAGGACCTGGTTAAAATCATTGGGCGGTCGGCTGCGTTACTTAAAGTGACAATTGATAATCAAGGTGCGATGGAGCTTTCCAAACGATCCAGGGGAACGCCGAGGATTGTAAACCGGCTTCTTAAACGGGTGAGGGACTATGCTCAGGTACGGGCGGATGGAATCATTACCCGGAAAATCGTTGAAAAAGCCCTTTCCTTGGAAGGGGTTGATGAAAAGGGGCTGACCCATCTTGACCGCCGCTATCTGAAAACAATTATTGAGTTTTATAAAGGGGGTCCGGTGGGCATTGAGGCCATCGCCGCAACTCTTCAGGAAGAAACAGATACACTTGTGGATGTCATTGAACCCTATCTTTTAAAAATCGGAATGGTTACGAGAACCTCTTCAGGAAGAAAGGCTTCACAGGAGGCATACCGTCATCTGGGGTTTGGCGTTCAAAAAAGAATGTTTCAATGATTGATCATGTCGATAATTACTCTCCTGACCGACTTTGGCACTGAGGATGCATATGTGGGTATAATGAAGGGGGTCATTCTGTCCATAAACCCCCAAGCGGTCATTATCGATATCACCCATCACATCGATCCCCAGGACGTAATCCAAGCCGCATACATCATCAAATCTTCCTACAGATATTTTCCCGAGGGTACGGTGCATCTTCTCGTTGTGGATCCGGGAGTGGGCAGCGACCGTACGATCGTAGCCCTTGAAATGATGGGCCATATTTTCCTTGCGCCGGATAACGGCGTGTTAACGCTTCTAATGGATGAAGGAAAGATGGATTCCATTGTCAGGGTCGAGAATACACGCTATTTTTTAGAATCGGTGAGCCGGACCTTCCATGGCCGGGATATTTTTGCTCCTGTTGGTGCTCATCTATGCAGGGGCTTGGATATAAAAAACTTAGGTTCACCCCTTGATCAACAAAACCTGGTTCAACTGAAGATATTAAAACCCTATATATCCGGTAATAATCAACTTGTAGGAACGGTTGTATGGTTTGATCACTTTGGAAACTGCATTTCAAATATTGACGCAGCTCTTCTTAAAAAAATGGAAAAGAGCGGCTCCGGAAAAATGCTTGAGATCAAAATCGGCAAATATACAATTAAAGGGGTGTCACTCAGCTATGCCGACACAGAACCCAAAAGCCCCCTTGCAATCATGGGCGGTTTCGGATATCTTGAGATTGCCTTGAATAAAGGAAATGCAAAGCACGCTTTGGGAATCAAAAAAGGAGATACCATCACGTTAACCCCGAAACCTGCATAAACAATCTTGCAGGATTCAGGTTGCACCAGGAGACACATTGTGAAGAATGAAACCAAAGACTTTTCTATCATCGACAAGGAATTGACCGTAGACGGCACGGTTTCTACAAAGGGACGGCTGATCATCAAGGGGGTAGTAAAAGGAACGATAGTCGGCCAACATGTGGTTATTGCCGAGGAAGGGGCTGTCTACGCTGATGCCAAGGTCGGCTCCATTACCATCGGAGGAATTTTTGAGGGAGAAGTCAGGGCGTTAAAAGAGTTGATTATCCTTTCAACCGGAAGCTGCAAAGGAAAAATCGTCTGCAAGGATTTTGTGGTAGAGACCGGTGGAATCTTGAACGCCCAGGTAACCTGCATTACCACCGGGGACGCTGATTCAGAAAAGATATTGTTAGCATCCGGAAAAAATAAATAGTGCCCGCCATCAACTTTTTACCCAGGCTCGGACTCAGGGCAAACCCATTTGACTCCCAATATAGGGAAAACGCTCCACCACGGCGTGTATCTCTTTCCAACCCACTGAAACTTGTGCTTAAGCACCCGTAGCTACGCTGCACCGAAATAAAATGCGGTTACCCTGGACCCGGACGTTCCCGTTCTTGACAACCCGCCCCATTTTAGGTATCTGACTCATAATTTTTGCTCTCAAAAAGGGATGTCTTCTCAAAATGTTTTTATACGGACACTGGTACTGCGTGACCGTTTTGGGGGGAATATCTTTAAGGAGGTTTTATGAAAGATTTTAGAACAATCAGCGCCAACACCCAAATTTGCGCGGTTATCGGTAATCCTATCGCCCACAGCCTTTCTCCGGCAATCCATAATGCCGCTTTTACGGAACTGAACCTCGACTTCATTTATGTAGCCTGCCGGGTCGAGGATGTAAAAAATGCATTGGCAGGTATGAGGGCGTTAGAGAACTTTCGCGGCATGAGCGTCACCATTCCGCATAAAATCGAAGCAATGAAATATGTAGATAAAATTGCTGGGATAGACCGGAGCATCGGTTCAATCAATACGGTTATTAATGAAAAAGGCAAGCTGGTTGGGTTGGGTACGGATGGGCCGGGTGCGTTAAAGGCCATTGTTGATGCGGGTATAGAAATTGACGGCAAAAATATTTTAATGTTGGGCTCGGGCGGTGCGGCAAGGGCGATTTCCTTTACCCTTGCCCTGAATACAAAACCGGGGGAACTTTCAATTTTGGATATTGACAAGGGTATGCTTCAGCAGTTGGTAACTGATTTAAAGGCCGGCACGGATGCTTGCATCAAATCCCAATTACTGACCCAAAGCTCTCTTGCCGCAGCAATGGAGAATGCGGATATCATCCTTCACTGTACACCGGTGGGTATGCATCCAAACCAAGATGCCTCCCTGATTCCTGACCGGTTGTTTCGACCGGGGCAGGTTGTCTTTGACATTGTCTATACGCCCTTTGAAACTAAACTGCTTGCCCATGCAAAGTCTCGCGGCCTTAAAGTCATTTACGGAGTCGAAATGTTTGTCAACCAGGCGGTCCTGCAATTTGAACGTTTTACCGGTGTTGACGCACCGATCGAAGTCATGCGTGGAGTCGTAATGGAGCATTTGAAATCATGAATATCGTATTGATCGGATATCGTGGCACCGGAAAAAGCGTGGTGGGAGAGCTTCTATCCATACAACTTGACATGCCGTTAATGGGTATGGATGCGCAAATCGTTAAAAAGGCGGGCATGCCGATTCCGAAAATTGTGGAGAAATTGGGTTGGCCCGGGTTTCGCGATATAGAATCTGAAGTTGCCCGGGAATTGGCGGGGCTTGATAATATTATTATTGATACCGGTGGCGGGGTTATTGAACAACCGGAGAATATTGAGGCGCTACAAACCAACTCCCGAATATTTTGGTTAAAGGCTTCAGTGGATGCGATCGTCTCGCGAATTCAAGAAGGCACCCATCGGCCGGCCTTGACCGCTGGGAAAACTTTTACTGAAGAGGTCGCAGAGGTTTTAGAGCAACGGATTCCCAAATACAAGAGCGCCGCTCAATACGAAATTGATACGGACACATTAACGCCTGAGCAGGTGGCGGAAAGGATTATCCAAATCTGGCGCAAAGCATAAGGGGGGACGAGCCCATAAGCGCTAAGTTATTTTTTGCGCCGGAAGGACTGTGGAAGGTTTATTGAAGAAAGACTGCTTAAGAAACCCAATATTCCATCATTCCACTATTGCATTTTTCTCCGCCTCCGGCGGATGAGCGAACCGACTAAGTTCGATATCTGTGACGAGTATCAAAACGACTGAAAAGAAAAAGAAATAGCTGTTGAATGTTCGTATTGGTTTTTTATTCGATTTTAAAATAATTTGAGGAGCGGAGCGACATCATTATTCGACGTTCGATGTTCAATGTTCGATGTTGGACGTTCATCTTTTAAGATGTTCGACGTTCACATTTCAAAACAACTCTGTACGGCATAAATATAACCTGTGAATGTTTACAAAACAACTTAGCACTTATGGTGACAAGTCCGCCAATTTTTTCTCACTTACCGTTAGCGGATATTTTCTTTTTGTTTTAGGGTTGTTATTATATCCGCCAATAAGGTTTCCCCTGCTTCCAGGGTGTTCAGATCATAAACCCCTGCCACAAACGCCCCTACCTGTGTTTCCATGATCTTTTGATGATAGGGTTCCTCGGAAACAAAACCGTGCTTGCCAAAGCGGTCAAGTGGCAGACATTCTTTACCGGATTTCAAAACGAAAGACCGGTGTTGTTCCACGGCGTGCACCGCATCCTGAGGTGAGGGCAGCATGGCTACGAAGGCCGTTACTTTTTGACCTTGGATAAGATAATCGCATACCATCCCCCTGTCCAAAAACGCATGTCCCAGTATGCCGCCTTTTATATAGCGTTCTGATCCGGCAACCCTGTTCTTTTCAGGAAGATAGAAAAGCTCCGACGGCGGGGTATTGTCACCCGGCAAATGCGCCGCAATGCTTGCGGCCATGGTCTCGACCATGTGCTTTTCTTTTTCGCGAGTGATATAGGCCTGTATTTCAACAAAAAATCGATCTTTATAAAAAGCAAGGTAACCATCAGATCCAGTAGATGCTGCACCCAAGCTCAAAGCAGATGCCTGACCGCCTGTTTTTGATTGGAATACCCCGAACGCATTCAGTTTGTTTCCCATATCATAAATATCGATGGTCACCGTGTCTTTTCCGCCGGCAACGGATGTATAATTTGCCCCTGTCAGTTCAATAAAACCAAATGCAATAAAAAATTCGGCTTCGCCATTGATATATTCATAGAGATTTTGGGGGAGAAAACCATAGGGCTGTCCTTCCATCTGCCATTCCGGAGACGGCAGGGCCGTGCTAAAAATCGGCCCGTGGCCGGATTCAGCCCGGGGAGTGATGCAGGTTACGGCCAAGAAGAACAGAATCATCAAAAGAGGTCTGCAACCGCGCAAGGCCGGGCGGGCGGGACCGGTTTTATGTAAAATGAATATGGGCATGGCGCATTCGCTCCGATATTTTTATCCCGTTAATGCAATTACAGGTGGGGGCTGTGCAGCCCATGCATGCCAGGGCATTCTCCGTGGGCGGAAGTTGTCGGTAAGTAGCCCGGCCCAGGTCAAAGTCTTCATAGCCTTCCCAGTACATGAGACAGCGGTGAATGGTGGAAATGTCCACCTGTTTTTTGCATGAAGCGGTGCAGCTTCCGCACCTCAAGCAATAGCGATCTTTAATCGTATCATAATAGGCCGCAAGGGTCTTTCGGTCACTCCACCCGATTTTCTTCCCCATAACGCCGGCGTTTTCCGCAAGCTGCTGCCGGTTAACCATTCCGGGAATAGCACAGTCCACAAACCGGTTGTCAAGGACCCATTTCAGTGCTGCCTGATGCGGATTGAGCGATAGTTTTGCTTCCGGTTTATAGCCGCCGGCCTGCGTCTTCATGGCAACTATGCCCACGCCATTATCACGCGCGCGTTTTAATGCCTGGATGTGTGCCGGGGGGCTCTTATAATTCAGTGTGGCCAGAAAAACATCGTAGAAGCCGGTCTCTAAAGATCGGTCCACCGTATCCACGTAAGTTTGGCCCTTGGTGTGGAAAGAAATTCCCGAAAAACGAGCTTTTCCGGTTTTTTTCATTTTTTGACAAAAACCGAGCATTTCTTCATTCAACGGCCACTCCGGATTGGTAATGCTATGGAGGAAAAGCACGTCAACATAGTCGGTCTGAAGCCTTCTTAAGCTTTCTTCCATCATGGTTTCCATGGATTTTTGATCGTTGAGGCGCTTGTCCCCGAGATGCTTATGATAAGGCAGAATTTTTGTGGCAATAAAGACTTTGGACCTGCCGTACTGTTTGAGCACTTTGCCCAGCATGATTTCGTTATTGCCGTTCTGGTATCTATGGGCCGTATCAAAATAATTAATCCCCATGTCCAGGGCTTGAAATAATACCGCAGGCTCGGACAGTCGCATCACGCCAAAGCTGAGCGCTGAAACCCTCAGGCCTGTTTTACCAAGGGTCCGGAATTCCATGGGTGCCGATTTATTAGAACCGGCTCCGTTAGGGGGTTTTCCCCAGACATGACGTGCGGCAAGCGTATGCACGCCAAGGGTACTGCAGGTACATGTAAGGGTTAGATTTTTTAAGAATCGACGGCGGGTTAATTGTTTTTCTCTCATTTTGCCCTCCATAGTTTTTTTCATGACGTTTACTCATGTTTTCAAGCAAGATCTCCCCGGCGCTTAACCGCCGGGATGAACGCCAAAAACATGCATTTCTCTTTTGGTTACGCCGTGAGATAGATGAAAAATATTTCCCGTCATTAATGTCGCTGATGTTCCCGGAAGTTCCCAATGACCTCGTGGTCAAAAAGGGAACGGGGTTGAAATTAAGCGTTTATAGTCTTTCAGGGACAAGGATTGATCGTCGATCAGTTTTTGGCATCTAGTGGCCGCCCGACTGACAGCGGATTTGCTCAGTGACATTTCTTACAAATTGAGCACGAGGCGGAGACCATCGTCCATATGCTTCATCTTGTCTGTAGAAAGCCTGCTGATACGTTTCGTCAGGAATGATTTGTCTAAGGTGACAACCTGGGAAACATTGGCAATCGAATCCTTTGGAAGCTTGGTGCTCCGTTTGGCCAGAAACACGTTACCGGGGGCAGCCTTAAGGCGGAGATTGGAGGTCAGCATAGCAACGACAACCGTGTTGATCCGACTCTTGTTGAAATCGTCGCTCTGAATGATGACTACGGGGCGTCGGTAACCTGGTTCAGAACCGGTCGGCGGTCGAAGTGTGGCCCACCAGATATCCCCGCAGTGCATTACCATTCCTCCATGGGAATGGATATTGCTTGCGCATTCAGTACTGCCGGATCAACGGATGCGTTTTCAGACGCATACACTTGGTCCAGTTTCTCTTTCACCCCGACATGACGGGACTCGGCTATATACTGTTGTATGGCACGTGTATAGAGTTCACTACGAGACATATTCAGCCGCTTCGCCAAGTGGTCTGCCGATACAAATATCTCGTCTGGAATGGATATGGCTGTTTTCATAAAAATATAGTATAACTTTGGTTATACCGCTGTCAAGCATTTTTACTGTGGCAGAAACCCAGCTACCGCTAACGCCATGTTGTTGGCGGCGAGGAGGGTTGTAACCTTTAAATGTTCCGGTAAGTTGAGGAATAGGATTAATGAATAACACCCGGTTGGTTTATTCAACAGAATCAGGCCGAATTTGTTTTTCCTGCGGACATCCAGCTGCGAAGTGCACCTGCAAAAAGAAAAAAACCGCTAAGAAACAATCAATATATTCAAATCATGGAATTGTAAGAATCAGGAGGGAGGTCAAAGGCCGGAAAGGGAAAACAGTAACAGCTGTTTTTGGTATCCCGCTCGATGATAAAAAACTATACCAATTTGCCAAAACATTGAAACGCTTATGTGGCACC
>JAYEFV010000403.1:0-2234 GCA_034658755.1 Thermodesulfobacteriota bacterium
GATCACATAACTGTGACATCAATGAATGTAGAATAAAATGCTAAATATCATCTATTGGAAGAAAGGAAAAACAGACTACTTATCATGAAAAACATATTATCAATGAATTTTCGTTTAAATAGACCAAAAATTTATCCTGGAAAAGGAGATAAACACCTTACAAAAATCATCAAGGATCTTGCCAACTTACTTAGAAAAACACAAAAAGAATTTAAACATGAAACGTTACGTCTGCCGGGTGGTAATATAAGAGAATTAGCCGAAGTTCTGGTTGAATTTGCTGAAGATGTCCATAATGATATTGGTATCTGGAAGAGCCTTGAGAAATATAACGATGAATTCTTTGGAACCAATCTCCCGCTAACTCTCCAACCAGATGAGGATATGGTTCCCGACTCGGTGAACCAATATAGAATTCAACATCTATTATGGGTTCAATATCAATTTATCCATCCTCAACTTATTCTATCACCTAAGCATCAGGACCTATTTTTCTTGGCAGAAACGATTTCAGATTTTCTTGAAGATCGTTTTAAAACGATACCTACAGATTCAAGTGTCAAAATATTCTTGGACCAACCTAATGATTATGGCTGGGACATGAAACGAAAATTAGTTTGGTTAGGTAAACATTCCTACCTATTCCGAAAATGTTACCAAGATTATGTTGAGAGTAATGGGGGGAAACCGGAAACATCCCTTATCGATGATTTTATTTGTCAAGAGACAACTTGCTGGTCTGGACTCGGTCTTATTGATATTCTTGCATCACTTTTAGACATTACTGAAAAACAAAAAGATGATATTCGGAGTTGGTATGAACGGCATGCCGCTTTTTATAAAGTTTTGTCAGTAAAAGGACCACTTGTAGAGATGCTTAATATTATCAACGACAAACCATATACAATAAGAGTAGGGGAATTTAGCACTCAATTTGAATATCAACATATTTATTTTGGAAGTCTTGTCCCTTGGAATGGAGAATGGTATTGGTCCGGTGTGCAACAAAGATTCAGTAATGTGTCCGAAAAAGAGATTCGGGAACTGAAAGATATATTTCTTAGAAAATCTCAAGCAATAGCTTACCGGTATTGTGATGAATTGTTAAATAAAGCAAGAAAAGTTTTAAGAGACCAACATAAGCATTTTATAGAATATCACGGCAAAGATTTAGTTGTATATCCAGATGGTAATTCCATGGCTGTTGATTTTAATAAACAAAACAGACTCTATAATGAATCGAAACTTAAAAGTGCCGGTTCAAGTTCAATCAAGAATAAGAACCACGACCTTTCAGATCTTACAAAATCTTTTCCTCCTGAGTTACTTGACTCGGATAACGGAATTGGTATTTATTTCAACCCGAATGAAGGTCAAGAAGTCATGCGGGAATTTTATGACATCATTAATGGTTTCAAGAAAAAGGGAGTCAACTTGGACGAGGATGAAATGGATGCTATTAGAGGGTTTATCTCTTCTACAGTAATTAGTCCTCATTTTGTAAAAAAACTGGTTGAAGAATATGGC
This sequence comes from Thermodesulfobacteriota bacterium, assembly GCA_034658755.1. Lineage (GTDB taxonomy): Bacteria > Desulfobacterota > Desulfobacteria > Desulfobacterales > UBA11574 > S5133MH16. Next base: position 1,528 of record JAYEFV010000403.1, read on the forward strand.
GGTGAGTCTATATCCGCAGCTTTTTTGATTCCTGATAATTATAAAGGATATTATCTTGATTATTTATTGAGAAAGTATAAAGGGGACTTTTATAGAAACAGATATCCGAGTATTTCATTTGTCCAAACATAAAGTATAAAACTATGGTTCTTATTCTCTGTAACTTTCACTTACAAACACAATTAATAAGTTTTTCTCAATTTTGAAATTCAAGATTACATCATCTAATCTAATCAAAACAGACTGGTGATATTTTGTGAAACCCTCAAGATATCAGCTGGCCAGAAAGCCTTTGATATGTCTGACATATCCCTTAAAAATCGGGCATGTCCAAACCTGTGATATTTAAATAGGGTTTTATCTGTAGTCCCGCAAAAGAAACAAGCAGCTTGATACCTGTTTTGAGTCAACATTGCATAATTGTGTTCAGGACTTAAACGGCGGGATAACAGATAAAATAAAGATGAACGAAGCCCAAATCTTGTCATGGAAAATGCTATATGGGTAAAGTATCCACTTTCTCTTTTTGCTAATAATTACAGGAGGTAATATCGCATACTTTTGATACAAAAAAAAGAGAAAATGCACACGGTTTCAAAAAAATTTACTAAAACGACAATTTGAAAGAATATTGAGATTTAATGGGAAAAGCCGTTTGAACAAGCAAAAAAGCTGCCGCGTAGCAGTTTCGTTCATTTTGCCGATAT
>JAYEFV010000404.1:0-9263 GCA_034658755.1 Thermodesulfobacteriota bacterium
AGATTGATGATTTCAAACTAAATCTCAACTATCGGCTGGATAGTATTGATTTATTGTTCAAGACAGCTTTCGTGAATTATCTCTCAAAAGCGGCAACTTTATTAATCCTTACAAACCCCTTTTTTTCTTGCCAAATTTAGATTTATACAATCCCCTAACTCACAAGCCCGTTTCCAATCAGAACAGGCCTTTGTCTTATTCTCTAATTTCACCATATAGACAAACCCCCGGTTGGAATATGCTTCGGCATATTTCGGGTTTAAACGTATGGCTTCGTTAAAATCCTCTATAGCTCGCTGATGCTGGTTTAAATTACCATAAGTAATGCCTCGTTTGTAGTAATATTCGGCATTGTTCGGATCAAGGCCGATGGCTTGGCTAAAATCCTCTATGGCTTGATTATATTTTTCTAATTCTATATTGGCAACTCCCTGTTTGATATATGCTTCTTTTGTTTTGTCACAAGCCTTATTGGCACATCCAATGATAGCACTTAAAACCAAAATTAAAATACATAAACAAAACTTTCGCATATTATCCTTCCTTCCAGAAAAATACTTTTTTAGGTGATTTAATATCTTGATTCTATTGATATTTTAAAATCAAACTGCCAAAGATCATTTTAAATATCATCAACAACCTGTTATGTGAAATAAAACCATCAACAATGTTATCGATTACTCGCAAGCAATGGCCGCCGTTCGGCTATTGCCTGTTGGGTGTAACGTCTTGTTCGTTGCGGTCCTCGGCGTTTTTGTCAATAGTCTTTTCACGATTCATCAGCCAATCCGGAACCGATGCCTCGGCGGAATCATAGCCTGGTATATAGGGCTTAAGATCCAGGATCGGCGTATTGGCAAACGCATCGATCTTGTCAATCTCAACCACATTGTTCTTTACCGAGAGAACTTGACAGAGGGATAGGGCAATAAGATTGGGCCGGACAGGCGAACGACAGGCAAATACGCCGGTCAATGGATTTCTCCTATTCCCACGGGGATGTACTTGGAGAACGGAACGCTTTTTCGGGGTGTCGCTACGGTCAAACCACCACAGGACCCACACGTGCGAAAAGCCATCGAGCCCGTACAAAGCCGGCTCAACATCTTTTTTTAGTACAAGTGTTGTAAGCCCATTCGCCTTATGAACCGAGCCAATTGGCCGAAGCACAAACCGTTTTTCGGTCATTTGCTTCGATTCCCGGGCAGTCGCCGAGCTGAGCAGGCTGCCCCAGCCGATCACAAAACATATCGCAACAATTTTGGTTACAGATCTCATGAGTACCCCCATATTTTTCCGAAATCGTCCTGATAACAACTCATCTCCATTCCTATTGGCAATGCCCAAATTTGCACAGTATGTTTCCCATTTTGATCAACCAGGATAGGCTTTACTTCCCTTCATATCAATCAGTTAGTGCCCACCCATAAATCTATATTGGGCACAAATTAAGTTTCCAATACAGAAATTAGCAATTTTTCGCAAGGTCAAGGGCAAATCTGCAGGATAGCAGATTTGGACAGCTATCAAGCTGCCCGCAAGGGCGAGGGGCATGGATGCCCCAAGTCAAATCAAGGAATTACGCGGAGGCGTACAAGTTGTACGCCGCACAAGTAATTCCGCAGATTGACCCCAGAGAAATAGGCTCTGCATTTCACAGGGCAGGCGCAGAGATTGCGGCCTCCGGCTCCGCTTCCAGCCCGTAGGGCTTACAGGCCGGAGGGTAGATCCTCCGGCTCGGAGAGAAAAGGGCAATTTCTGGATTGAAACCAGTTAAATCGGCCCGCAATATGCAATACACTTGATCTCAATTTTGGCATCCTTGGGCAGGGCACTTACCTCCACCACGGCCCTGGCCGGTCGATGCTCTGAGAAATATTCGGTGTAAATTTCGTTAAACTCGCCAAAATCCCCCATATCGGTGACAAAAACATCGACCGCCGTTACACAGTTAAGATCGCATCCCGCGGCCAGCACGATCTGCCGAAGATTCTCCAGGGCTCGGCGTGCCTGGGGCGCAAAATCGGAGCTTACCAGTTCCCAGGTTTCGGGCTGCATTCCGAGCTGCCCACTCACAAAAAGCCAGGAGGCAAACTCTATGCCCTGGGAATACGGGCCGATGGCAGACGGCGCTTGATCTGTTTGAATCACGTTACACTCCATGATAATCTCCTTCTATTAAACCTTATTACCAGTCATAAAGAATTTCCCAGTGTTCCTGAAAGGAAGGACCGTTTTGACTGTATTTAAACGACAGGATCTTATCTTTGCCGGATTTTTTACTGTTTTCTTCCCCCCAGTACCGGATGCGGATTGCCGGAATCATTCGGGGAGCGTCACCAGAACCACCGGTAACAGAGGGTTGTTCCAGCCACATTTCTTTTTGCTCTATCACCTTCCATATACTGCCGGATTGTTTGCTTCTTACCCTTTCACCAACATGAGGAAGTTCCAGCTTATCCCGCAATTCTTTGAATCTGTATACCGAAAGTTCACCGTAATCGAGAATTCTTTCACCAAAAATCATAATGCCAATGGCTCCAATGGGCGCCGTCAGGAGAATGGATAAAACCGCAACCGCCAGAATAACCTCTCCCGAGGCTACACCCGCAGCAAGGGGAATCGCCCCGATGGCAGCCTGAACAGTTGCTTTGGGAATATAAGCCACCACGCAAAACAGTTTCTCTTTCCAATTAAAAGGCGTTCCAATGAGCGACAAATACGTTCCCACACTTCTAAAAATAAGGCCGATAAAAATTACCAACGCTCCGGCCAGGCCTGCTTCCCAGGCCACATGAATGTTCACCTGAGCCCCCACCAAAACAAAAAGCAAAAGCTCTGCAAATATCCATAGTTTCTTTAGTTTCTGAGAAATAATATGTGCGATGGGCTCGGATTTTTCCAAAATAATAAAACCAATGGCCATGACGCCCAAAAGGCTGGCCACGGGCACATGTTCTTCGCAAACCGCTTCCAGCCAGGTTAGAACTATGGCAACCCCCATAACCATCATCGTTCGTTTTGGAGGACCCCAGTCATATTTTGTAAAAAGGCGATATAAAAAATATCCGGGAATGATTCCGACGATAATTCCAAGAACAATAGAGACGGGAATTGCACCCAGCTGCATAAGAATATTTGTCTGTCCCCCACCGTACATGCCTAAAAATACGGTGAACAGAACAATAACAAAAACATCATCCAACGAAGAAGCCCCGAGGATCATCGTAGGAATATCTTTTTTGGCCCCCCGCCCTCGATCCATAAAATCAATCATAAGGGGCACAACAACGGCCGGAGAGACAGCAGCCAAGATGGAACCAAGAATGGCTGCCTCAAGATAGGTCATATTTAGCAGCTTGGGCGCCACGAGCATAACTCCGCCGATTTCAAAAACAGCCGGCACCGCGCTCATAATTACCGCCGCACGTCCCACCCGGTTCAACGCATCCCGGCGAAGCTCAAAGCCGGCCCTAAGCAGAATGACTATCAGTGCTATTTTTCTGAAATCCCCGGAAACTTTCATCATTTCAGGGGACATAAAATTTAATACATAAGGACCAACAAGAACCCCGACGACGAGCATACCGATCAGACCCGGCAATTGCAGGCGTTTAAACAGATAATCGGCCCCTAACCCCAAAATGATAATGAGCGCCAAGCTGAAAGCCATTTGATCCTCAATTTTTCCGGTTTACCTTTACCGTTTTAAACAAGTTCCGCCGAATGCAAAAACACGGCTTCAAAAGCTTTTAAAAAATTGGTTTAATACTGTCAAACGCTTTTTCTGTTTGTCCTTTTGACTTTTGGGTTTTCATGATAGTATAAAAAAGAAAACCTTTTATAAGAAAGAGATCTCCATGAAACGATTTAACGCATTTTTTATTCTGTTATTTGCGCTCTTTTGCTTTGCATGTGCAGGAGGAAACTCAGCAAAGAAAATGCCTGAACACATAACCGCCGGCACGAAAGAAATGGCCGGGGGAATCGCCCGGTATAATAAAGGGTGTTACAAGGACTCCCTGGAATACTTTTGCAGGGCTCACGAGCTGTTTGTTGCATCTGACCAATTAAGCGGTGTTGCCATGAGTCTCAACAATATTGGAAACGTTTACAGAATCACCGGGGATTTTAACAGTGCGTTACTTTTTTTTGATGAGGCGTTTGCAATATACTCTGATATGGGTGACCCCCTGGGTGGGGTGCAGGTACTATCAAATAAAGTTGCCGCACTGATAGACGGCGGCAGGCCCGCACAAGCGGAGAAAGTTCTTAATATTGCTGAAGAAATGGCCAAGAAAAACCGGATACTGTTTGGTCCGCTTCTCACTAACAAAGGAATTATCCTAATCAAAAAAATGGAATATAGTCGTGCTGAGGAGCTGATGCAAACGGCTCTTGCCAATACAGATCCGGAAAACCTTTTAGAATTTGCAACAGTGAACTTCGGGCTCGGGAACCTTATGTTTGAAACTCAGCGCTATGAAAAAGCCATCGACTTTTTCAAAACAGCCTTAAAAGCAGATCGTCTATCCGGGTTTAATAAAAGTATTGCCGACGATCTGGCCGCAATCGGATCTGCCTGTTTAAAATTGGGGGAAGACGAGCTTGCCGTTAATTTTCTTAAACGAAGTGTCGAGATTTACGCGCTCATCGGAAACCATAAAAAAGTACAAAACATAATGGAAAAACTGGAAATGGTTTCGGGAAAAACCGGCAGTGATTTAACTATTACAAAACATTTTGTAAACATATGGCTTGAAGGAAAAGCCCTTGAAAGCCCCTGTGAATAAGACCACCTCCCACCAAATCAGATCTTGGACCAGCGAAAATTGATGATGCGTGATTCCGGGGTAAAATTCACCTAATTGTACATTTTTCTAGAAAACAATCCAATTGAGATTCCTGTTGGAGCGTCATTTTCCCAAATTGCACACCTAATTGCCTAGTTGTTAAGTGGCCGGATGAGGTCTTACCGGGTTCATGGGAAACCCAAACAGTCTTAAACGGTATATTCTTCAAATATGTAAAACAGATACTATCTTGGACAAATAATACATCTAATTCAAATGGTTGAACTGATTCGCCATTTTTATCGATACAACGAAAGGCAAGACCGTCTTTGCTGATATTTATGATTTGACAATATTTATGAGTTGTAGCAAGAGCATTCAATGGCCTGATCATAGCTATTGCACCGTTCTTAACCTTGAATCGTTCATGTTTCTCGCGCTCCGTAAACTTTTTCCCATTGGCCATAGTTGAAGATCCTATTTTTGAAATATTGAAATCCTCGCCCTTTGGCTTCGGACATTAATTTCATAACAAGCAATTGGTATTTTCACCACTTGTTCAATACATTTGGACAGGATTTTGATTGAACTCTATTCAACATCCGTGCCATATTTTGTTTTGTGCTTATAAGGTGTCAAAAATTAATATTTTACAGTCAGTTATGGGAATTTATTGGTAAGGAGTGGACAAGTATAGATGGCAGATGAGATTAAAAAATGCACAGAAAAATGTGCATGATGCACATTTTTCTGTGCATGACTCTGGTGGTTCAAGATTTTTGCTGATTATTATAGATTGGGAAATAGAAATATAGATTGGGAAATAGAAATCTTGACAACTTAAAATTTCAATTTATTTTTAATTATCAGATTTTTCATTAATCACAAGTGCCCAAAAAGATGAATAAAATAAGGATATCCATAACCAGATCGACCTTAATCTTTTTTTTTGGGGGCTGGCAGAGTCAGTTTGAAAATCACCACAAAGGCAAGAATGATGATCCCAAGCAGTCCTAGCCGACTGATGATCTCTAAGGTATGAGTATCGCTGATACAGAGAGATATGAGCGGAACATGCAATGGAGGATAATCTGGGGAATAGGGGTCAAGCTCAACAGATTTACGAAAATTTGCCTCGGATAGCTCATCTTGGCCCAATTTCCGGTAAATCCTGGCCCGGGTTGCGTAAGCCCTGGCCGTGCTTTGCTGATCTCTGCACAACCGAATAACCATGTTTGAGTCTCGGACAGCCTCTTCCATCATTCCCTTAATACGATATGCCTTTGCCCGATAACTATATGCACTTGCCAGTTGTGGGTCCAGATCAATGGCGTGACTGAAATTGTCAATCGCCCTCTCTAATGATTTGCTAAACTCAGGTACCTTCTGCTTGCTGAGATGAAAAGCCAGGTTTTTTATTTCTGCGGAATACCCTTCGCCATATTCCTTTTTAAAGTAGGCAAGACCCCGCATCAGGTACGCATTCACCCCCTTGGGCTTTAGCTCAATAACTTTTGTATAATCCTGAATGGCCTTATCGAGCTGCCACTGGAAGTAGTAGTGTATCGCTCGTTTTTCATAGGCTTCCACCATGTTCGGGTTCAACTGGATAGCCTTGGTGAAGCACTCGATCTTTTTGTAGGCCAAAGAGCTTTTGAGACCACGGTTGTAAAACTCTATGGCGTCCTGAGCCCAGGCCGCTGAAACAGCCAGACACAGATATAGCAGTGTTCCAAAAATTATTTTTTTCACAGCGTTTCTCCTTCCCACATCACCAAGGAAGATCCCTATTTTAACATCTAAACTTAAATTTTATAAAATTATGTTTCTTTTTGAAAAAACCAAGAATTATAATATTGTATATAGACTACTGCTTCCAAAAATTTAAATCATTAAATGACATCCCTTATATCCTGTTTTGGATATTGTTATTTTCTACAATAATCGTAAGTTTAAGTCGAAGTATTAAACAAGCTCTCCAACATAATATCAATTGAACGACATGCGACACAAATGATTGTTCCGTCTTTACTAATCAGAACTTTGGTCGGTACGCCTCTTACGCCATACATTGATGCAACCTTACCACCTGTATCCAAAAGAACTTTATAAGGAAGTTTATGTTTAACCGTAAATGCAGACACTTTGTCTTTGCTTTCCTGGATATCTATATTAATGATTTCAAGTCCTTTTTCTTTGTACTTGGCGTATAATTCCTTTAAATGAGGAATTTCTTTCCGGCAATAGGGACACCAGGTTGTACTAAACACCAAAAGGACCTCTTGACCTTTGTAATAACTCAATTTGACCTTGTTGCCGTTAAGGTCTTCAAGAGCAAAATCAAGAGCTTTTTTTTCAATACTCTGCTTTTGGATATCCCATTTTTCTTCTTTGGATGCATCTTCCGAAGGAAGGCAGGCAAATAAACCGAATACTAAAATGATACCAAACAATAATCGAAACGTTTCTTTCATAAACACCCCTCTTTAACCCCAAAATTTTCCGGCATTAATTAATTCAAATTATTAAAATTTTTTCTCGTTCTGAACGATGTTCCGTATTCATTCTGGCCGTTCTGGACGAATATCACGTATTCATTTGAAAAACAAAAAGGATTTTACATTCCGGCAGTCGATCTGATATGGTCTTTTGCATATCAGTCATGCCGATCATTTTTCGATCGTTTCAGGATCGGCGCATGTGTCAGGGGGCAGATGGACCATGGCGGTAATCGACAAAAACATCGACGAATCGGAAATTTCCAAATTCGATACCGTGGCTTCCCGCTGGTGGGACCGCGAAGGTGAGTTCGGCGCCCTGCACGATATCAATGAGATCCGGGTCCGATACATCAACGCCCGAGCTGGTCTTGCCGACAAGCAGGTGCTCGACATCGGCTGCGGCGGCGGTATTCTTTCGGAGGCTATGGCGGAGATAGGCGCCCAAGTGACAGGAATCGACGCCGGCAAAGGCCCGATCGAAATCGCCAGAAGTCACATGGTCGAAAAAGGCTTGAAAATCGATTACCGCCAAGTTACCGCCGAAGCCTTTGCCGTATCCCATTCGCAGCGCTATGACATCGTCACCTGCCTGGAGCTGCTCGAACACGTCCCCAAGCCATGGTCCATAATCAAAGCCTGCAAAGAGCTGGTCAGGCCCGGCGGGCATGTCTTTTTTGCAACCCTCAACCGCAACCCTCTCTCATACCTGCTGGCAATCGTGGCAGCGGAATACCTTCTCGGGCTGGTACCCAAAGGAACGCATCAATACAAACGGTTTATCAAACCTTCGGAGATGGTCAAATGGGCCGAAGCGGTTCAACTCACCTCAAAGAACATCTCCGGACTTTTATACATTCCCCTGTTGCGCCGCTGCATTCTCGGCGGGCCGTCCTGCGTAAACTATATGGCGCATTTTTCCCGGTAGCCTCCAAACATGACACGGGCACATCTTAAATAATAACTATATGATTTTCAAGGTTTTTTACTCTCCTTTTCGTCCTTTGAAAACTTATTTCTTAAGATGTTACCCTGACCGATGTTTTTAAAACCCGGAGCCTTTATGAAAAACCGCATCGATTTGTCCTGTTTGCTCCATCCCGCTGGATAGCCCTCAAGCCGCAAGACGGATGATAGAGTTCAAAGTGCTTGAACCGATTGGCGTGAAGAGCCACCCGAGAGCGACACAGTTCGGAAGACTGCATCAGATGTAAGTCGGCAAGACGTTTGCCGTATATGGCCAATTCTTGAAAAAGTCGCTCATCCTTTGGATTGTCCATCTTTCTTGCTTTCGATTTCTTTGAGAGCGTTCTTGAAGAACTTCTCAACCTCCTTCGTTATGGTATCCGGGGGCACATGTCGATAGTACTGTCTAATCACAAGACCGGGGTTTTGCCCACCTCCGAGAGTCAAAGTGTAGTAATCGGAGTCCTTTGTCCTGATCACCATCTCATTGAAGTCTGAAAGCTTAGAATCGCAGTTGATGTTTTGCTGTCCAATATCCGGATTAAGGTAGATATCAAATTCCCGGAATTGGAAGTGAGGATTGTGATTGTACCTGTTGCAGTAGGTTTGACGATCACCTCTTGCCAAGATGTGATTCTTGATCAGGAGAAAGTACGTCGCGTTCAGGACTGCGTGTGTTCCATCCGCAACCTCAGCCACGGTGACCTGCACACGTTTGCTTTCGGCAAGACACATGGATACAAGTACCATGACAACTGCAAAGACCTTTGTAGCTTTCATAAAAAACAAACCCCGCAGTTAGCACAATTTGAATTGTATTATACTCTTTCGTTTAAAATTGTCAATGTCGATGATATGTTTTTGCAGATAACGTGGGCATAACCTCTAAGGATTGACACGACCTGAAAGGTCGTTTTCAATCTATTGTTCAAGAAGCCCGGTTTAGTTGAGATATTTGTATAAGGGTATTGCTTCGATGATCTGAGTGAGGGAGGCACCCCGGAAT
>JAYEFV010000405.1:0-9255 GCA_034658755.1 Thermodesulfobacteriota bacterium
AAATTTCTCATATTATTTCCAAATTCATTATTTCAAATAATAGTTATCCGCCCCAGTACGATCTTCTGGACCTACGGGGCAGGCATATTAACGTAGATGGGCACAGATTATATAATTAGCCACCCCGGTACCATCTGCCGGAGCTACCCCAGTACCATCTCCCGGAGCTACGGGGCGGGCAGGGCACAGCGGGGCAGGCAGACACACACAAAGACACGGACTGATATTTGTCCAGCCGACCCGGCTAAACAAATGATGTCATCGCTTCGCGAGGACCCACTAAAAATACTTTAGACTATGGCCGCGCTAAATCAGAATATAATGTTTTCTACTGGACGGCGACCACCGCGTCCTGGCTTTGAGATGCCAGTTTGGCATCTCAAAAGTTCTGCCTCTTCACTAGTAATCTGAAACATGAAGTCTTCAGGAAAGCGGTCAGCGTTTCGTTTGACCGCTCGGTTCAGGGCACCGGTCTCAACACCATAAAGCTCTGCAAGGTCTCGATCCAATAAAACTTTTTCGCCACGCAAAAAAACGATTTTTCTGACTATCGATTCGACTGAAACAAGTTCTGTCATTTTAAAGTGCCTTTTCTTTTATGAGCTCTGCGGTACGTACATTAAATTATAAGTTTCTTTTTAACCTTCAGATTTGTTTGGTAAAATTGACAGTATTGTAAAAAGTAGAAAAACACCCTTTTTTGTCATTCCGGCGAAAGCCGGAATCCAGTAAATTCAATGGCTTCTGGATGCCGGATCAAGTCCGGCATGACGGTTTTAGGACTTTTTACGAAGCCGTCAAAATTGACTTCATCTCCATTATATTAATTTTAAAGCATCCCCTTACCTACTCTTATCCAAAACATAAGTCATTTATATTTCACCGCTTCCGGTCTTTGAAACAGACTTTGAAAAATCACACACCTTGAAACCAAGGGTGTCAAATAATTCCCTGGCTTTCTTGTCTTGCCACAAATAGAAAGTTCTGCCATCTGAGTCCGTCCGGTCTCCAGAACCCTTTTTTAACGTGATTAAAACACTTCCATTATCCGATATTGCCGATGTTATGTTTTCAAAAACCCTTGAAAATCTTTCGTGGGGTACATGAACCAGGGCACCGACAAGCATGACGGCATCGACCAGGATTGTTGAGAAGTCGTATGTTTCGAAATCTCCATCAATAACCTCACATCTGGCATTGTCCCTTGCAAGTTCCGCAAGCCCCGGAGACCGTTCAAAACCGATCACGTCAAAGCCTCGCTTTTTCATCCATAGCAGGTCACGGCCGCTGCCACACCCCACGTCCAGGATAAACGCTTCTGCCGGAAGCCTTTTGGCCAGAGGTTTTAAAAACGATGATGGATCAATGGAGAATGTCTTTTCGTGGTATGCTTTATATTTTTTTTGGTAATAGTCAGACATTTTTATTTCAGGGTTCAGGTGTCAGGGGACAGGGATCGGCTTAAAAAACCCTAACCTTAACCTCTTTTAGCGTAAGCTTTTTGTTTTTCTTTTACTGTATAGCCAATTTTTTTCTTGGGCTTGCTTTCAACCGTTAAAAATTGATCTAAAGTTTCAAATACAATTCTAAACCGTTCTTCAGTTATTTGTTTAAGTCCTTCCAACTCCCTTCTGAGATCTTTGTTATCAAGAAGCGCCTCACGGAGTTTTGTAAATGTTCGCATAATTTGGATATTAACATGAATCGCACGTTTGCTTTTTAGAACACTGGAGAGCATGGCCACACCTTGCTCGGTAAAGGCCATAGGTTTATATCTTAATCCCATTCTGTCGCTTTTGGAGGTCACAAATTGTGACCTCCAATCCGCAAACTCCACTTTAGTCATCTCAAACATAAAATCAGAAGGAAATCTGTCGATATTCCTTCTAACCGCTTGTTTTAATACTTTAGTTTCCACCCCGTAGAGTTCAGCTAAATCTCTGTCCAGCATCACCTTAATACCGCGTATGAGGTAAATTTTGTTTGCAACGATTTCAATCGGTACCAACGTTGTCATTTTAAAGGGCCTTCCCTTTTAGGTTTTATGGTTACGAGTTTCAGAAAGCTATGCAGATTTAAGAGTTAAGTGTTTTTACCGTAATCATCCTGGTTTTCCTTTACTTCAGCTCCTGCTATTTTTTGGTTTTTATTTCCAAACCCGCTTTTATCTTTTTTAATAAGCTTTTCATATAAAGCGTCCGGAGCGATGTCGGCGCCATTTGGCCAACATATAACTCCAAATTCGTCAATTGTAAGCCGTGCAAAAAAATCAGGATCTTTTAGCGGTTCGAAAACTGGTCCGAATAGCCGGTCTTTTAGTGAAATAACCCCATGAGTACCATCGGAAAATTCCACCTCGACTTTAAAGTCGTCCAGTGGTTTGGCAGAAATGACACGTTCCATAAAATATTACTCCAAAGGTTTAATTTGTTTTAAAGGCCGATGAGCTTCTGCAAGATTCCAGTTCTCCATTAATTCATCTCGGTGTGCAAACGCCCATTCCAAAACCATCGCCAACGCACGCCGAGGCAGAGCACCTCTAAGGACCTGTAATGTTTCAATTCCAATGATAACCGAATGATCTCCATAATAGGCGTGAAAATGTGGCGGCCCATGGTCGTCAAAATACATTCGTATATAAATTCCAAAAAACACACTAATTGTCGGCATAAAAAGAGCTCCGGAAAATTTCCTTCAGCTAACGAACAAACCTGCTCAGTAATCTTTGGCGATGTTGATGATAGACGTGCCTTACGCTCTCATGAAATCCTGGACGGTTATACAATTCAATTTTTTGTCTCTTTGCCGTAGGCTTTTTGTTTTTCCTTCACTGTAAACCCGATCTTCTTTCGCGGGCTTTCAGTTGGTGTCATCAGTTGCCGGATAGCATTGAAAATGGTCTGAATATGTTCATCATGACCTTCAAGACGTTGCTCCATTTCCAAAAGTTTTTGGGCCAGTTCTTTATGAGTCGCCAGCATTTCACGGAGTTTGACAAAAGCTCGTACAACAAAAATGCTTGCTTCTATAGCGCGAGGAGCGTTCAGAATACTTGCCGCCATAATTGCTCCATGTTCCGTAAAGGTATAAGGAAGCGTTTTTGAAAACTTAAGTTTTGAAAGGTGGTCGCAATTTGCGACCACCTCGGATTTTTCCTCAGTTGTGAGCTGAAATATGAAGTCTTCAGGAAAACGGCTACGATTACGCCTTGCCTGTTCATTAAGCCGTTTTGTAGTTACACCATAAAGCTCGGCAAGGTCAGCATCAATAATAACCTTTTGACCTCTAATCAAAAGAATGGTCTTTTCAATACGTTCATCCGGGATCATTAAACCTTTGCTCATTAAGTTTTCCTTTTCAGGAAATCTTTCGATATTCCTTCGAAACTGTTCCTTAGATTACGCGAATTGACACAGATTTTTTTTCCTCTGAGGTATCCGCGTTCATCCGTGTCCAAACCCCGTTTTTACCAAACTGCGCCGTCAAAACGTCCTGCCTGAATCCATGCATCTGGAAACTGCATCAGACGATCTTTACCAAATAGAAAGAAACCACCGATCGTAGGGCAGAGCCTTTCCTTCCTTAACCCTTAGATTTTTTAGTTAAAATTAACTTCATCTCCATAACATTTCTTTCGCCCAGTCTTATCCAGAACATAACTCATCCAAACATCCCCGCTGCCTGTTTTGGAAACAGACGTTGAAAAATCACACACCTTGAACCCCAGGGTGTCAAACAATTCCCGGGCCTTTTGATCCACCCACAAATAAAAAATTCTGCCATCTGGATCTTTCAGGTCTCCAGAGCCTTCTTTTAACGTGATTAAAACACTTCCATTATCCGATATTGCCGATGTAATATTTGCAAAAACTTTCGGAAATCTTTCATGTGGTAAATGTACCAGGGCACCAATAACCATAATAGCATCCACAAGGATTGAAGAAAAGTCGTATGTCTCGAAATCCCCTTCGATTACCTCGCATCCGGCATTTTCTCTGGCAAGTTCAGCAAGCCCCGGACAAATGGTCCTTCGGAATTTAACGGGGTAAACAAGGCGCAATTCAACGGGGTGAACAAGGCGCAATTCAACGGGGTGAACACAGATGATTTGTTCAGCCCCGCCCTAAAAAACGGGGCTAAACAAATGATGTTATCACTTCGCGAGAACTAAAACACTTGAGACCATGGCCACGATAGATCAGAACGTAATGTTTTCTACTTGACGGCGACCAAAACGATACCCAGCTTTTTTTCCAACTCACTGATTTTTAAAAGCGCTTCATCGTCGATCACTGTCGGCTCAATATCATGGCAGGAAAAAGACAACAACATCTTGCCAAGTTCTTTTTCCAGGGCCTGAATGGCTTCCAGGTTGGCATTGTCCAATGTTGAAAAACTACACAGCATGGTAACCTCCTTGTATAACCTTTGTGGACGTTGTTGACGATGTTGACTTCATCCCCTACATTTAGTTTAAGGGCTTATTGGTTAAATCGTCAAATGGATGATTTTGGCTAAATGGATAGCGCGGCCAATGAAATTATCTAATCAAAGTGAGATCGCGCTTTTTTTATGGCCTCGTTCAGGGAGTTCCATGCGTTATCCACGCCTTCTTTAATGTCTTTCCATGCGTCTTCACTGGCCGTGTCAATTTGATCCAGCTTCTGACGCATTTTTTCCCGCCTACTTTGAAGGGTTTTCAATTGTTCTTCGAATTTCTTTTTTGCTTCGACTTTGGCCTGTTGTGCTTTGGCATCTAGCTTATTCCGTTCGACGTTCCACTTGTAGTTTAGATCATCGAACTTGGCCTTCATCTTCTTTGAATAGGAATCTTTGGTTTCCATCTCTTCCTCCATAATATTATTCGACAGGGGTCAGGATTCGGAGTCCGCGTTCTGGGTTCTGCGTTCATCCGTGTCCAAACTCTTTGATCACCAAACTGCGCCGGCAAAATTCCACGGCGGTCTGTTTGATCCCTTTTATTTGCATCACCTTCAATCCCTGCTGGCTCAAAAGCACCACGGGCAGGGCAGGCGCTGGCCGCCAGGTAGATTTGGTCAAGCATTTCTTTGACAAACTTAAATCGAACACAATCTACCTAAATAGCATGCGCTATTGTCAGATCAGGACAAAATGGTCAAAAAAACTGCAAAACCCCGCCTCTTTTCAGAAATGGGGTCAATTATCATCATCACATATGCTCTCCCTTTGTTTAAGGTTGAAGCAATTATCTTGAAATCATCTGTTTCTTTCTCAAATTCAAACTAACATGTCAAGAATATTCAAAAAATGATACACTTTGTCAGATCAAATCTTGACAATTGCTGTGGTGTTTGTGAATATACAAATCACTTTCCGCAATAATGGCTTTTCACGACAACTATTTGACTTTTAAGGACTTCAATTATGAAATGGTTTCTTTATGCAATAAGCTTGTTCTGTGTCACAATTGGATGCTGCACTATTCTTTATACCAATGAATCCAGAAACGTGTTGAGAAATATATTCAACAAGATTGATCGAAAAATTCTCTCAGCCTTTGAAGCTGTAATGGGTATTCTGCTTGTGGTTTCTGCAACTGCAAGCCATCACTCGTGGTTAATAAGATTAATTGGATTCATGGCTGTCATTGAAGGAGTGGTTATATTTTTTATTCCTAAAAATTTGTATGATGAACTTATTGATTGGTATCTAAACTCAGCATCAGATCAAACATACAGGTTGTTTGGAATTGTTACGTTAATCCTTGGAACAGCAGTTTTATCTTGGATTTTATAGAAAGAGGCACTGCCATGGCCTTAACAAAAGTTCAGCTTGTAGCATCAATCCACAATCAAATCGATTTAACCCAAAAAAGATCATCAGAAATTGTAGAAACCCTCCTTGAAATCATTAAAAGCACACTGGCATCCGGTGAGGATGTTCTTGTCAATGGATTCGGCAAATTCTGTGTTAAACATAAAGATGAACCGAATTATCACAGACATTCAAAGCATATTTCTTTGGGGATGTTCGTGCAGAACGTGTTTTGTTTCTGCATTCTCTGCACGAACGCCCCGTATCACATGTGAAACCGGCTCAGGTTGTAATACTAATTTCAATGATTATATCTTTCACTTTGCTTAGCCATTTTGTTCCGTCGGAATTTTACGAGCGGTATCATCAACAAAATAAACTCTTCATGATAAATGCGGGCTAAATATATAATGAACAATAACAAAAAAGAGATCGACAGGCGCCGGACGTTTGGAATTATAAGCCACCCGGACGCGGGCAAGACCACATTAACCGAAAAGCTGCTTCTTCACGGCGGCGCCATTCAGCAGGCAGGGGCCGTAAAGGCCCGCAAGGCCCAAAGATATGCCACCAGCGACTGGATGGCCATCGAAAAGGAAAGGGGCATATCCGTCACCACATCGGTGATGAAATTCAATTACAACGGCTTTGAGATCAATCTTCTGGATACACCAGGGCATCAGGACTTTTCTGAGGATACCTACCGGGTGCTTACAGCGGTCGACAGCGCACTGATGGTCATCGACGGCGCCAAAGGGGTTGAGCCCCAGACCGAGAAGCTGATGGAAGTCTGCCGCATGCGCAACACGCCCATCATTACCTTTATCAACAAGCTGGACCGGGAGGGCATGGCGCCCCTTGATATTCTTGATGATATCGAAAACAAACTTCAGATCGAGTGCACACCGCTATCATGGCCCGTTGGCATGGGAAAAAGATTCAAAGGGGTCTACAATCTTTATAAAAAAGAGGTTTACCTTTTTATGTCCGGCCAGGAAACAAGGAGCAGGGCAAGCATTGTGATAAACGACCTTTCCGACCCAACACTCGACAAGATTCTCGGCAGCCAGGCAGATGAGTTAAGAGAGGACATTGAATTGATCGAAGGGGCTGCCAATCCTTTTGAACTCGACCATTACTTAAAAGGCAACCAAACATCTGTTTTTTTCGGGAGCGCAATCAATAATTTCGGTGTAAAGGAGATGCTGGACGCATTTGTGGAAATGGCGCCGTCTCCGGGTCCCAGGGCTGCTGTTACGCGGGAAGTCTCCCCCTACGAGGAGCCCTTCTCAGGTTTTGTATTTAAGATCCAGGCCAATATGAATCCGGCCCACAGGGACCGAATCGCATTTATAAGGATCTGCTCGGGAAAATTTACCAGAGGAATGAAGGCCTTTCACCACCGAATCGGAAAAGATGTTATATTCTCAAACGCCACCATCTTTATGGCAAATGAGCGTGAAAACATATCAGAAGCCTATCCCGGCGACATCATCGGTATTCATAACCATGGCACTATAAAGATAGGGGACACATTTTCAGAAAAGGAACCCTTGCAATTCTGCGGAATTCCCAATTTTGCGCCTGAATTTTTCAAAAAGGTAATTCTCAAGAATCCCATGAAAACCAAGCATCTTCAAAAAGGACTGAGCCAGCTCGCAGAAGAAGGGGTTGTTCAGGTTTTCAGGCCGCTTGCCGCAAGAGGCTATATCCTGGGCGCCGTGGGAATGCTGCAGTTTGACATAACCATGGAACGTCTCAAGTCTGAATATGGCGTTGATGCTGCTTACGAACAGGTTGATTATAATGTTGCCCGGTGGGTCCAATGCGACGACCCTAAAAAGATGCGGGATTTTGAGGAGCAAAACAGCGCCAACATTGCAATGGATGCCGAAGGATCGAGGGCCTATCTGACGACAAGTGAATGGCAGCTCGGCTATTGCATGGAAGAATGGCTCGGGATAAGGTTCTGCAAGACCAGGGAAATCAATGAGTCTGTTGATTAATGGTCTTTTCGCACAATCTCTGCGTTATGCTCAAAAAATAATCCTCGGAATATCAGATATATGCCTGTGGTTATTTTTTTCGCATGCCTTGATCTTGAACGAAAATCCTCATTAATCAACAGACTCATCAATGCCTAAAAACACATCTAATGCCCAATTATGGTTCGGGACGGTCTTTAGGCGTTCAAAAGGATCTATTTTTTGGCAAGGTCGACGTCTATTACGGTCACCGACACCTTCTGATGAACCTTGACGATGTCAGACGGATCTTTCACGAAGCGGTCGGACATCTGGCTGATGTGAACCAGGCCGTCCTGATGGATGCCGATGTCCACAAAAGCACCGAATAGTGCTTAATAACCTGCTATTTTTCAAAGAATTGGCCTTTGACAATTTTACACAAAATACTTGACACTACCCTTTAGCTCGATGTAATTTAACATTATGCAAGTAAGCTTGAACCAAAAGCATTGTCAAGAATTGAACAATATCTTTAGTATGCTGTAATCTTGAAATGCATGCACTATGGCAAGCAGTTCTTGTCTGCTCTTGAATTACTTTTACAGTTCAATTAGGTACGCGTTCTCGGCCAATTCAATCCCTATTTCGTGTAAGGATAACTGACAATTTGCCATTCAAGGGAAACAAGCATTGGGGGGTCACTTCTTGGTAACCCATACGATTTCCCAATTTCGACAGTAATAGGCATATTTGAGCTTCATCAAAGTTCTAATTTTCAAGGATAATTTATTAAGGGAATCAGTTAACGTTGGCAACCCCGGCAATCTATTGCGTCAGGGTCCGGGGCTGCCTGGAAGTCGGTTTTTCAGACCGCGAAACGTAAACCCTAAAGGAGGAAATAAAACCTAAAAACAGGAAGGAGGATGAAATGAAACGAACGATGATTGTCTTGATCGCATTGGCTATCCTACCGCTGCTGATTACCAGCGCAACCGCAGAGCAGAGCTTGATTGAAACAGTAGCCAATGGCTGTAAGATGGAGATTGAAAAGTACTGTGCTCAAGTGACTCCTGGGGAAGGCCGCGTTTTGGCCTGCCTTTTCGCCCATGGGGATAAGCTTTCAGCAAAATGTGAGTATGCACTATATGACGCCGCTGTTCAGCTTGAACGCGCGGTTGCAGCCCTTAGCTACGTTGCGAACGAATGCGATGCGGATTTGGAAAAATATTGCGGGTCGATTATGCCTGGTGAAGGACGTCTGCTCGAATGTCTCGAAAAGCACGACAAACAAGTGAGCGGACGTTGCAAGAAGGCGTTAAAGGATGTTGGATTAAAATAAGCCTATCCGGTCTGTTAAGACTCTTGCATGATTTTTTGCCTTCCGGCTATTAGTTCAATATAACAATGATATATGAAGAGCGTGGATTATCATAGAGATTCCGCGCTTTTCATCTTTTGGGGTAACCACAATATGTGGAGCTGCGTATAAGAT
>JAYEFV010000406.1:0-2229 GCA_034658755.1 Thermodesulfobacteriota bacterium
GATAATGCCCGGTGACAATGTAACGATTACGGCAGAGCTTATAACGCCCATAGCCATGGAAAAAGAATTAAGGTTTGCCATCAGGGAAGGCGGACGGACTGTCGGCGCAGGCGTTGTGAGCGAAATTTTAGAGTAATAGCTGAAGGAGTTTTCTGGTGAGAATAATTGTTACCCTTGCGTGCAGTGAGTGCAAAAGAAGAAACTACACGACTACAAAAAACAAACGGACAACACCGAACAAGTTGGAATTCAGCAAATATTGTCGATTCTGCAGGACGCACACTCTACATAAAGAGACTAAATAAACGTTTTATTATAAAGGTATTATGCAGGCCAGTAGCTCTAACGGTAGAGCGTCGGACTCCAAATCCGGGTGTTGGGGGTTCGAATCCCTCCTGGCCTGCCAAATCTTTATGAATAAAAAGCTCAAAGCTTGAATGACATGAAACCCCATGAGACTTTCCTGAAATTTTCAGCTTTGAATTTTGCGATTTTGGGTGCATAATGGCACGGTTACAAAGGAAAAAAACTTCAAGCGCCAAGAAAAAGAAAAAACAAAGTGCCGCCGGGGCCACATCACCCCGGTCAAAAAATGATGTCGCCGTTAAAAAGACCACGATGTTTAAAGGTTCTGCCGGGGAGATCAAAAGAAGGCCCTCTTCATCACAGACCAAAGCGTTAACCAGAACCCAGACCGAGCCTGGGAAGGTTAAAAGTTATATAAACAAGGGAGTTCAATTTCTGAGAGAAGTAAAGGTGGAGCTAAAAAAGGTTGTCTGGCCGACACGCAAGCAGACGTTGAGCTCTACCGTTGTTGTCATTATCTTAACGGTGATAATAGCATGCTTTCTTGGACTGGCCGATATCGGTTTGTCAAGCCTGATTCGTGTGGTTCTTCACTAAATTGAGGAGAAGAGAAAAGTGGCTCTTAAATGGTATATCGTCCATGTTTATTCGGGGTTTGAAAGCAAGGTCAAAGCCGCCCTGGAAGAGCGAATGGCATCCTTTTCTCAAACCGAGAAATTTGGAGAGATACTGGTTCCCACCGAAGAGATTGTGGAGCTTGTAAAAGGTAAAAGAAAAACATCATCCAGAAAATTCTATCCTGGATATATATTAGTCAGGATGGAACTTGATGATGAAACCTGGCATATTGTGAATAACACAGCCAAGGTGACCGGGTTTTTGGGTGGTCGGGAAAAGCCCACGCCCATTTCAGATGAAGAGGCCGAACGGATCTTGAATCGAATGGAGGCCGGCAAGCTCAAGCCACAGCCAAAATATTTTTTCGAGATCGGAGACGAGATCCGTGTCATAGACGGGCCTTTTAAAAATTTTAACGGCACAGTGGACGAAGTCAATCCGGAAAAGGGTAAGATAAGGGTTCTGGTGAGCATCTTTGGCCGTTCAACACCGGTGGAACTGGAATTCGTACAAGTTACAACGTTGTGATAAATTCGTAAAAAATCGAATCCATCAGCAAAATTACAGGAGTAATGTTAAAAAATGGCAAAAAAGATTACGGCACAGATAAAATTGCAGGTAACCGCCGGTCAAGCCAATCCGTCTCCCCCGATTGGTCCTGCACTTGGGCAGCATGGCGTCAATATAATGGATTTTTGCAAGGCTTTTAATGCCCGGACTGCAAATGATGAAGGTATGATCATACCCGTAGTTATTACTGTTTATCAGGACAGATCATTTACTTTTATAACCAAAACACCCCCTGCATCCGTGCTTTTGAAAAAAGCGGCAAAAATAGCAAAAGGAGCCGGCGACCCGAAACGTGAGAGAGTCGGAAGCGTCACTCAAAAGCAGGTTGAAGAGATTGCCAAGCAAAAAATGGTTGACTTAAATGCAAATGATTTGAATGCCGCCTCTAATATTATCGCCGGAACGGCCAGAAGTATGGGGATTGAAGTTGTCTGAAGAAAGATGTTACGGGCTGTGAGTAAATCTTAACCCTAACCCGGACAAACCGGCCTCCGGCTCGTAAGCCTACGGCTCGGAGAGAACCAAAAATATTTGCCACCAAGACACCCATCGGGCCGTAGGCAAAGGATTTTATTTTGTTATTTTTCTTCGTGCTTTGGGGCCTTTGTTGCGAAAAGAAAAAAGTTTTGCCATAAAAAGCACAAAATTTATAACTAAGAAACTAACTGCGAAACATGTAAACAAGGAGTAAACAAAAAACATGCCGAAGCGGGGTAAAAAATATTTAAAATCAAG
>JAYEFV010000407.1:0-9219 GCA_034658755.1 Thermodesulfobacteriota bacterium
GAATAATTTCAAAATATATTCCTATAATATGGGCTCTTTTTTCATCAGAAGCGCCGGTGATAATCATCATTTTTTCTATCATATTTTTAAATGCACCTGAATCGATACTAAAAAATTCAACATCATCTATACTTGGCGTTTCAGGGAAATCTTCAGAATTCATTCCAACTATATTATACTCGATCTTTTTATTTCCTATTTTGATCCAGTGGTTTTCAATTTCATTTATCTGTATTTCGTCACTCGGAAATTCTCTTACTATTTCATAGAACTTTCTTGAATTAATGACTATGGTTCCATGGGATTCAACTTTTGCCTGATATTGTCCTTCAAAACCTGTCTCAAGGTCTGTGACAACCATGGTTATCCCGTAATCATTTGTACTTATTAATATATTTTCTGTTATTGCCAGATTACTTTTTCTTCCTGTTAATCCTTGAACTTTTGACAATATATCAACGATATCTTGTTTTTTAATTTGAAATTTCATTATCAGTTCCTTTTAATATTTTATAAAAATTTATTAATAATATTAAAGGCTGTTAATAAGTATAATAAACTCTGAACCCATTGTTTTTATTGAGGAAAATTAAAAACAAGCAATAAAAAAATGCGATAAAAAACAATTACAAATAATTCTTTATAAAGAGAATAAAAAAAAATGTTAATAAATATTAAGTTATTAAAAAAATATCAATATAAAATGGCATGTATTTTTAAATAATCACAATTTGACTGTTTGCTAAAATCTAATATCTCTGATAATAAAAAATATACCATATATAGTATATTTTTCATTATTTGTATACTGTTTATAATTATTATACAAGGGTTTTTATCGTTTACTGATACAAGTTCAGATGATAATATGAGATTTATAGCTGATTTTCATGTTCATTCACATTTTTCAAGGTCAACGGCGAAAAATCTTGATTTTGAAAACCTCTACATAGCAGCCCAGTTAAAAGGTATAACGGTTGTAGCAACCGGTGATTTCACCCATCCTGGATGGTTTGAAGAAATAAAAGAAAAACTTATTCCTGCTGAACCCGGACTTTTCAAGTTAAAGAAAAAAATCGCGAAAATATGCGACCAACAGGTTCCCTTTTCGTGCCGCGGTAAAGTACGTTTTATACTGGTTTCTGAAATAAGTAATATCTATAAAAAAAACAAAAAAACCCGTAAAAATCATAATCTTGTATTTTTACCAAACCTTGATCTGGCAGAAAACTTTAATTCAAAATTAGATAAAATCGGGAATATTAAATCTGACGGTAGGCCGATCCTTGGACTTGACGCAAGAGACCTTCTTGAAATTCTTCTCGATACTTCCGACAATGGGTTTCTTATACCTGCTCATATCTGGACACCATGGTTTTCACTCCTTGGTTCAAAATCAGGTTTTGATTCGGTTGAAGAATGTTTTGAAGATCTTTCATCTTATATATTTGCAATTGAAACCGGTCTTTCATCTGACCCGGCCATGAACTGGATGGTTTCATCCCTGGATGGACGGACTTTGATCTCAAATTCAGATGCCCACTCCCCATTAAAACTTGGACGGGAAGCAAATATTTTTAATACAGAGCTTTCTTATTCATCTATAAAAAAAACCATTAAAAACGGAGACCCCGAAAGTTTTATAGGAACCTACGAATTCTATCCTGAAGAGGGAAAATATCATATAGATGGACACCGAAAGTGTAATGTTAGTTTTTGGCCGGAACAGACTCGGAAACATGACGGTAAATGTCCTGTTTGTGGGAAACCTTTGACACTTGGTGTTTTATACAGGGTAGAGGAACTGTCGGATCGACCAAAAGGTGAGAAACCCGAAAAGACCCCCCCTTTCTTTAAGATTATTCCACTTACGGAAATATTATCGGATGTTTTAGAAGTGGGTTCAGGATCAAAAAAAGTGATGAGAAATTATATGGCTTTATTAGAGAAGCTTGGACCGGAATTAGAAATACTTAATAACAAAAAAAAAGAAAAAATTAATTTGGCAGGTGGACCCTTGCTTGGTGAAGCGATTTCAAGAATGCGGCAAAACAAGATTATTATTTCACCAGGATATGACGGAGAATTCGGAAAAATAAAAATTTTTAGTCATCAAGAACGTAAAAAACTGCTCGGACAAAAAGAGCTTTTTTTTATTACGCCGTCGAAATCTAATTTAAAGAAAAAAACAAAGTACGAAAGTACAAGTAATCAAAAAACATCAAAACAGGTTCGTTATACTGCATACACCGAGAAGGTGTCAGAAAAAAAAGATGTTTATATTAATGAGTTGCAGTTAGAAAGAGATGTCAATCCCGGCCTGTTCGAGTTAAATAAGGAACAGAATCGAGCTGTTGAACACGAAAAGGGTCCACTGATTATTGTGGCAGGTCCGGGCACCGGTAAAACGCGCACCCTGACTCATCGGATAGCGTATCTTATAAAATATAAAGAAGTTTTGCCGAAAAATATTATAGCGGTAACATTTACAAACAGGTCTGCCCAGGAAATGCGGCATAGACTAAAACATCTCATAAAAAATTCAAAACAACTTCCTTTTGTGGGAACATTTCACAGCTTTTGTTTTAACATATTAAATGATCATATAAACAATAGCTATGTGATCATTGATGAGGACGATCGAAAAAATATTATTTTAGATGTGATCAAACATATTGAGAAAAACGGCGATGCAGTGACCGAAAAACCGAGTACACTTTTAGACTGGATTGTGTCAGCGAAGCAGCAGATAAAAACCCCCGAAGAATATGCTGATGAAATTGCAGGCTCGAAAAAAGAAATTTTTTTAACGGTCATGAAATGTTATCAGAATTTGCTTTCCATCCAAGGCCTTTGCGACTATGAGGATCTGATATATAAGACAGTCCATCTTTTTGAAAAAGATAAAAAGATGGTTGAAAAATACCGGGAACTTTATAAGTTTGTTTTTGTAGATGAATATCAGGATTTAAACCATGGTCAGTATCGTTTACTAAAATCAATTGTACCCCCTGGTAAAAAAAACAGGAATATTTGCGTTATTGGAGATCCGGACCAGTTAATTTACGGGTTTAGGGGCTCTGATGTAAAATATTTTCAGAACTTTATTAAAGACTATCCAGACGCTAAGGTTATCCAACTCATACAAAATTACCGATCAACCCAGACAATTCTTGATGCATCATACCAGGTTATAAGCGCACGAGAACGGGATGCTTACAGATCGCGTGTCTATTCTACCATCAACGGCGTAAAAACGATTAGTGTTCTTGAGACAGATTCGGCAAAGGCCGAAGCTGTTACCGTTGGCAAAATCATTGAAGAATTAATCGGAGGTATTGGGTTTCATTATATGGATTTCGGCAACGTTGCCGGCCAAAACCATACACCGAACAAAACTTTTTCTGATTTCGCCGTTTTATATCGGACTGCCGTTCAGAACAGGATTTTTTCAGAGGTTTTTGATTCAGCGGGTATACCTTATCAAATAGTAAGCAAGGCAAATGTTTTTAACATAAAAGGAATAAAAGAACTGATCTCATTGTTAAAAACAATTGAAGGATTGGGGTGTTTTGCTGATTTGGAAAGAATTATAAGTTTAACGAATCGATCTGTCACCAGGCAAGTCATGGAAATTTTTAAAAATTGGAGTTACAAACACCGATTTACACTTTCAAAAGCATTGGATAATGCCCGGAGGTTTCCCGTAAAGGAAATGGGTAAGGCGAGACAGATGAGATTTAATAAATTTTTAGACGACCTTTTCGAAATGAAAAAAAAGATCAAAGAAGTGGAAGTTGAAAAAAAGATTCTTTTTCTTGTGAAAAATACCAGACTTGCTGAAACCATAAACAGTAATCCAAAAACAAAACAGGTGTTAAAACAGTTAATGGATATTTCCAAAACATTCGCTTTTAATACGTCAGATTTTTTTGCAATGATAGCTCTGCATAGCGATACAGATACTTACGAACCACAGGCTGAAAAAGTTTCTTTAATGACCATGCATACTGCTAAAGGACTTGAATTTCCAATAGTTTTTCTTGTTGGATGTGAAAATGGATATCTTCCGTTTCAGCGGTCTGTCTTGGAGACCACGGATGTGGACGAAGAAAGACGACTCTTTTATGTTTCTATGACCCGTGCACAGAATCGCCTATATTTAACATTTGCCAAAAAAAGAAAAATTTACGGAAAAACCAAGATGAGGACGATTTCACCATTTATCGGGGCAATCGAAGACCGTTTAAAAATGCAAGAGAAATCGTTTTCAGGAAAGAAAAAAAAGAATGGGCCAACACAACTCAAGCTTTTCTGATTAATAGATACGCTATTGAGACCAAGTTATCGATCCGGATAACCATTGTTGAGGACTTGGTTCTCTATCGTCTGTTTTTCTATAATTAACAAGCCGATTAAAAAATGTCCTTTAAATGATTCCCCGTCTTTTTTTGTGATATGAATGATTTGTGTTTTTAAGAATTCGGCAGAACTCGCAGCTTCGGGTGGATAATATTTCATTTTCAATATATCATTTACTTTTAAATATTCCAATACCGCAGAATCCTCATTTACCAGAATTCCCAAGCTGTTTGATGAAATATTTCTTAGTTTAAAATGATAAAGATTGCCGGTTTCTTTTAACTTAAACTCTACGCTGTAATACCTATCTAGTACCTTTCTTACTTCGGCTCTTTTTTCTTCGGGTTTGACTGATGTGGTCTTTTCTTTCATGATAGCTCTTTTTTTAAAGCATAAAAGGTTGGAGACACAAAGAGAAATACAGTGTTCTGAGAACCATAAATACATTATAATAAAAATTTACCATTATGTCTATGCCTTATACAAAATTAAACTATGGTTCAAGTTTTTTATGAAGAAAAACACAAGAAGTGTAAGAAGAGAGTTAAAAATTATGAAGGATAAAATTAAGGTCTTATACTTCATCATGCGCCACGACCACTGCCTTGGGCATAAAGAATCTCTAGAATGGACGGTAACGGAGTGGATTAAGGACCAGCAGATAGAATTGTATAATGAAATAAATGATTTGTGGGTCGATATCGATTCCATATTCAGATCAAATCCGTGGGGTTCTCAATGGAACGAAAACCCACAAATTCCGGCAAAAGACCCAATATTATATTAACAAGGTGGATCAGGGCCACGAGCACAATGAGCATGGATCATTCCTTGATTATAATAAGGGTATGATTCGCTCTATGTGTTCCTTGATTATGGCAAATATCTTCTGATATTTTTTGTAGGAACTCCCCATTGGATCTTCGATGGAACTTTTTCTTGTTTCCTTGTCGGGCCAGGCACCAAGGAGAGCAACTCTGTTTCGAAGCCATGGAAAGAAAACCTGAATGAATTTTTTGTGGACTGGTTCCATGCATAGAATCAGATCTGCCTTCAGCAACTCTTCCCCGACAAGAGATCGGGCTCTGTGGGATGAAATGTCAAAGCCGTTTTTTTCACAGACAGCTTGGGCATATTCGGTGGCCGGAGCATCGTTTAATCCGTGGATGCCCATGGATGAAACAATTAGATCATAACGTTTTATTTGGTGCCATTTATATCGCAAAAATCCTTCTGCCATGGGGCTGCGGCAGATATTACCCGTACATACAAAAATAATGTTTAACATATTACACACATTAAAGAATTTATATAGAAAAGTCGTCTCGGCAAAAAGCTGTTTCCAGGATATCGACCGTGGCCTGGTATATGGCCGTGTCCTTGTTTGCTCTGGGCCCCGCAACATTTAGAACTTCAATGTCATGGTCTGCCAACCAAGATTTAATTTGTTTTGCGGCTTGAAAAGACTCGGTCTTGTTTAAATCTATATGAAGCCACGGGCGCCCATGACCAAGCACCATGTCTCGAGTATAATCTGATCCTCCGGTGAGTTTACCATGGGATATTATCAGAGTGCCGTCGGAATCTATCACGTTCTGTTCCGTTCGTTTGTTATAGTTGGCCGTCTCCATCTCTTTTAGATGGTATTTGTTATCCAGCATTCCGTTTTCCGTTAATCGTCCTTTGGGTATCCATCCACCGTGTGAAATCCCCAACTTAATAGCAACATCAAGAGCGGCTCGGTCAGCGCCGGTCTGACCGCCGGAAATTATTTTGTTTACCATGATCGTCTCTCTTCTGCGAAAAATTTACACAGCGATTTTAAATTAACATTGAAATTCTGGTCCTCCGGGGCAGGTCAGAGACGATTGGCTCCACCGAGAAAAAGTTTCACTGGAATGTTGGAATATTGGAGTATTCGGTTTAACGGAATTCGGCTTCTATTTTAGATTTAGGCCATAAATCAGAGATTAAAAATCAGATCTTTTCCGTATTTTTGTATCCAGCAGTCCATTATGCGAATAGTGAGCGTATCGAATCAACTTATCCTTCCGAAAGAACCTGAACATGGGCCTTAACCGACTCTCCCAGAGCCTGCAGGTTGTAACCGCCCTCAAGCATGGAAACAAGCCTGCCCTCTGCGTGGTCCTCGGCGACGCCCTTAACTTTTCGAGTCATCTCTTCATACCCCTTTGTGGTGAGCTTTATATGCGCCAAGGGGTCGTCCGTGTGGGCGTCGAAACCTGCGGAGATAAGGACAAATCGGGGCCTGAAATTTTCCATCTTTCGCTCAACTGTTTCCATGGCTTCGAAATACTCCTGGTTTCCTGCCCCGGGGGCCATGGGGAAGTTTAGAGTGTATCCTTGACCTTTACCGATTCCCGTTTCCGAAGCTCTTCCAGTGCCGGGATAGCAGGTGAAAGGGTTCTGGTGGAAGCTTATGTAAAATATAGCCGGGTCTTGTTCGAAGGCATGCTGGGTACCGTTGCCGTGGTGAACATCCCAATCTATTATCACAATTCGTTCTATGGAATATTGTTTTTGAAGATATTTTGCCCCAATGGCAATATTGTTGAAGTAGCAAAAACCCATGGCCCTGGATCGTTCTGCGTGGTGTCCGGGAGGTCTTACCGCACAAAAACAGTTTTTTATATTTCCCTGCATCACGTTGTCTATTCCCGTAAGTATACCTCCGGCAGCACAAATGGCCGCTTCAAATGTGGCGGGGCTTAACGGGCATTCCGGAGTATCCAAAAAAGGAACAGAGCTTTCCACCGCACGCTTAAACCTGTCTATATAACTGGATTCATGACAGAGTTCCACAATGCTCCTTTTGGCGGGCACAGGTTCTATGTGAAGAAGTTTGTCGAGGAGTCCTGCTCCTTCGAGGGTTTTCATTATGGCCGTAAGCCTTTGAGCCCGTTCCGGGTGGCTGGAACCGGTATTATGCTTCAGATACAGATCATCATATACAAGTCCGGTTTTGGTCATATCTGCTTTCCTTTCCGGTAATTGAGAGTGCGGAAAAGATTAAAAGTTGACTAAATATCTATGTCTTAATATGGTTATTGGATTGAGCATAAGAATATATTTCAAGATAATGAGGAAGGCAATGTCTTTTTAAATCCAAGGTGTAATTTTTTAACGCATACCGGTACAGTTGATTTATCATTAAGGGGTTAGCAGCTCGGATCAAAACTTTTTACACGAACAGAACAAATTTCAGAACCGGTGGACCAAGATGCTACGTTCAAAACTTCCTGATGTGGGACTTACCATTTTTTCGGTAATGACGAGGCTGTCGAATGATTATAACGCCATAAATCTTTCACAGGGATTTCCGGATTTTGATGTTTATTCTGATCTTCTGAATCTGGTGAATAAATATATGCGTTCCGGCCATAATCAGTATGCGCCGATGCAGGGCGTTCTGATTCTTCGTGAAATGATCGCTGAAAAAGTAATGGAATTATATAACGCTGCCTACGATCCCGTATCTGAAATTACCGTGACATCCGGAGCTACCGAAGCATTATTCGCGGCGATCGCTGCTGTTGTACATAAAGGTGATGAGGTAATAGTTCTCGAGCCGGCATTCGATTCGTATGTGCCGGCCATTGAATTAAACGGAGGAATTCCGGTATATGTTAAATTTGGGTTTCCAGAGTATCGTATCGACTGGGATGAAGTTAAGCAAGCTGTAACGTCAAAGACAAGGCTCATTATCTTAAATTCACCCCATAATCCCACTGGAGCCGTATTGTCGGGTGACGACATAGCTGCATTGAAACATATTGTTATAGATACGGAAATTTTAATTTTGAGCGATGAAGTTTACGAGCATATTATTTTCGACGGCATCAGGCATGAAAGCATATCCCGCCATCCCGAACTCGTTTCACGAAGCTTTGTCATCAGTTCTTTCGGAAAAACCTACCATACTACCGGATGGAAGATCGGATACTGCCTTGCTCCGGCGGCTCTATCAAAAGAATTTCAAAAAGTGCACCAGTTTCTGACATTTGCATCCAATACGCCGATTCAGTTTGCTTACGCCGAATTCATGCGAAACAAAGATGTTTATCTGAACCTTTCAACCTTCTACCAACAAAAGAGGGATAGATTTTTAAAACTCATTGAAAAATCACGCTTTAAACCGATAACCTGTCACGGCACTTACTTTCAGATGCTCGATTATTCGGAAATTTCTGATGAATCCGACATGGAATTTTCAAAACGGCTTATTATCGAACATGGTGTGGCCTCAATTCCACCTTCGGTGTTTTATCATCAAAAAGACGATCATAATGTTCTGCGATTCTGTTTTGCGAAAAAGGATGAAACCCTGGACAAAGCTGCGGAGAAATTATGCAAGATTTAAAAACAACGATTATCCAGACCGGACTGGTCTGGGAGGATATTGAATCCAACCTGGCGGGTTTTGATGATAAGATTGATGCTATCATGGATGATACACATCTTATTGTATTGCCAGAAATGTTTACAACCGGCTTTAGTATGAATCCCGCCGGTTTTGCTCAAAACATGCAGGGCTCTTCCGTAAAATGGTTGATAGAAAAATCACGGCAAAAAAATGCCGATATAATGGGAAGTATTATCGTAAGGGAAGACGGCAAATTTTTTAATCGATTGATATGGACAAATCCCCGAGGCGAGATCTTCACCTACGATAAACGGCATCTATTTCGTATGGCCGGTGAAGAAAAAGTATATAGTGCCGGCCATCAAAATATTACTGTTGAACTGCACGGCTGGAAGATCAGACCTTTTATCTGCTATGATCTTCGTTTTCCGGTCTGGACGCGAAATATCGAAAACCAGTATGATGTGGCCATA
>JAYEFV010000408.1:0-2212 GCA_034658755.1 Thermodesulfobacteriota bacterium
CGATTTTCCATTATTCTGCATTTCTCGGAAGCGGTTTGGCTTGAGGCGCTGGATCAATTTCCTGGGAAGGTCTGCAGGGGCCTCGATCCAGTTTAAACGACACGAATCCTGGAAGGTTATCTTTTTATCAATTTTTTTAAAATCTATCGCGCCTTTGCTGATCTCTTGTTCAAGCAGTTCATAGATGTGGGTGACCTTGAAATTTAATTCGATCCCATGTTTTGGGTAATCATGGGCCAGTGTCCTATAGCACTCCGGACAAGCAGTAATCACTTCCTCAATTCCAAGGTTATGGATCGAATCCACATTCATTGCTGCTAATTTTAAAAAGTTTTTTTTGTCTCCCGACCAGAGAAGATCGTGTCCGCAACATCGCTCATCCTGGAGCAGGGCCGGTTTAATATCGAAGAAATTGAGAAGGAGAAGACTATCTTTTAAGATATTAAGGGTTTCAACGCCCAGATGGTTTCTGAAAAATATATCAAAGTACGGGCTGCAACCGCCGAAAAAAAGGATCTTACTCTTGGAATCAACCTCCGCATCTTGGGGCAGCCAATCCCATCGCTCTATTTTGAGTCCGGGTGATGTCATGGCTCGCATCAGAGACTGAAAAAATCCCCCGTGCGCCTCATGAGCATTCCCCCCATTTTTTCTGACAACGTGGCGAATATCGCGGATAAACTCGGGAAAATTAACTGCCGATGGGCAGCGGTCATAACAGAGGCCGCAGGTCAGGCAGGACCAGATATCTTTGTTTACAGAAGGAGAGTCAATATCACCGGCAATGATGGAATTGACCAGCTCCCGGGGCGAAAATGGTTTGCCGATCAGCGCCAGGGGACAGGCGGAAGTGCATTTCCCACAGTCCTGACATGCAAAGGCGTCATGATAAGAAACGATTTCGGCCAAAGACTCCCGGTTTACAATTTCTGTTTCCGCCATTCGTATCGGCAACATGGGACTCGGGCCCAACAACCGGATTTGATTGCAAAAATCATTCAAGAATTGCAATAGCAGATCCGACTCATCCGGTAGAAATGTGACATGCCGCAACCGTTCTTTTCCCAGGCCTAAAAGTCCGATAATATCCCTCGTATCTTCGGTATTCTCACGGGCGGTAGCCGTACCGCTGCCGTATCGGCAGGTTCCCGGTTTGCACCCTGCCAGAACCACACCATCCGCTCCCATTTCAAACGCCTTAAACAGAAGGGATTTGCTGATTCTTCCGGTGCAGGGAATCCGAATCATACTTACTTCATCGGGAATTTCACTTCCATTGTCCTGAAGGGTCTGGAAAGCGGTATGCGGGCCCCAGTTACATAAAAATAAGATTATTTTAACGTCGTCCATTTTTTACGTCAGCAATATTTTTTCAAGTGTTTGTTCGAGAAATTCCTGGTTACGATAAGGGCTGTCCACGGCATTTGTGGGACATACGGAAATACAGTTGCCGCAACCTTTACACAAAGTCTCGTCCACCCAGGCGGCCCATCCGTCAATAGCGTTTCTGTGCAATGTCACCGCCTGATAAGGGCAGACACGGATGCAGCGTCCACAACTTCGGCACAGGCTTTCATCCACTACGACGGTATATCCTTTGTTATGGCGCGGTTCCCGCGGCATAATGGCTGCCGCCTGTGCAGCGGCGGCAGCACCTTTTTTCCGGTTAGAGACATTGATGCCCGGCGGTTCAGCTAAAAAAAGTCCGGAAATGGCGGTTGAACCAGGATAAAAGAATGATATCCCGGGAACGCCTATTTCTTGCATAGAAGAAGACACGGTTCGGCCCGGCAGACCCTCCTGGTGAATATACTTAATGGTCTTTCTTGACTTTTCATCCAGGATGACCGTTCCCACGGTCATTATCTGTCGGGAATCGCCTGATTCTGCGATGATGTGAAAATTACCAAGAGTCCCGCTCAATTCTTTGATCGAAAAGCCTCCGAAGCTGTGCACATTTGGATGATCAGGAACTTGAATCGGCGGTTTTTGCGACCGTGGGAACCAAAAGACTTCCATTCCTGCTTGGGCAAGGGTCAGAGCACTGCTTATGGCGACTTCGGATGTCCCGATTACCGCCGTAGTGAAATTATAGTTTCTAATAAGATCCGGAAGTGGTTTCAATCTTCTTGCCCGATTGATAGAACGATCGATGAGTCCGGTAAATTTTTTCACGGCCAGGGACTTATTTTGTTTTAAAAGACGAAGGACT
>JAYEFV010000409.1:0-2206 GCA_034658755.1 Thermodesulfobacteriota bacterium
CCCTATATATATGTTTGTTTTTATTCAGAGTTAAGGGAGAGAGGGGGACGGAAAGGAAAAATAATAGCTAAGTATCTGCCCCAAATTTGGTGTGTTTTGGGTGCCCAAAGGTCTTCGACTTGGGGTGAGATAAGACTGCAAAACAAAATACAAGACCTGAAGAACCCTGTACGGCATCTCTTAAATCCCGAAATTACTAGAGGTTTCTTGCACGAGGCTATTGGTCATTGCTTCGAATTCCCAATATTCCATTGGTTGATAGATTCTGGAAAGGAAATTCGAGGAATCGAGGATATATTAGAGCGTTCAGAATTACCTGAGAATATAGCCTTATATAACACTTTTAGCCTCGCTAGCAGAGCTTGCTCCGAAGGATTTGCTTTGTGGCTGCTTTTCTACGGTGAACATATTCTGTCAAAGAAGAACCTTTGGCCTAGTTATCTATGGAAGGCGGAGCGTCACAAATATTTATCAATGCACAGAGGTAATCCCTATAGTGTAGGACTTGAAGCCTATGAAACCATAGAAAACTTTGCTGGTGAGATTTGCGCTTTACTTTCATATCTTATAGCCTTTGACCTGCCCCAAAAAATAATAGAAACCAAGTTTAATCCTGACGATGAGAAGACGTTTTTTCAAAAATCCATAAACAATCCGAATTTCAGGTTGCAATCACTGACGACAATGGCTTTACCTTTGGACTTTCGGCGTAATGATGGGAAACGATTTATTATTTTAGCCAAGAAAAATATTAGAGCCTATTGTAAGAAAAAGCCGTCCTGCACTCTTACCGGGAAGATGAGAGAAGCTGATAAAAGTTTAGATGTACAATAATCAAATTTGTTTCCTGTATCTGTTTAAATATAACTCAATTTTATACTTTTACAGTTAATTTCACTGTAAAATAAAGGAATACCATGGAGGGGCATATGAAGCTTTATATTAAAGATTCGTTGATTTATGATAAGAAGTTTGACGATTGGGACACTTTAGAAGAGAACTACACAAATTATCTTACATCACAAGGGAGGGCGATTCAAACATATCTTTACGAGTCTATAGCGGTTGGTCTCGGCTTTTTTATTCTTGAACAAATAGTGCAATATTTAAAAAAGAAAAGGGAAGAGAAAAATAGAAAAGAGCTAACAGAGAAAATAAGTCAAAAAATTGATCAAATCAAATCATCTGAAATAAAATTAGATCAAGAACAGATTGACGGACGAGCATTGCTCAAACTTGTTGGTGATGGAATAGTTACAATCATACCTGAGACGGATCTAGAAAAAGACCTTCTCGATAAGGTGAGATCAAATTTACTACAAGAAACTATGAAATGATGTGTAGTGAAATAAAACAATTGGGTCAGATCTTGACATAAGACATTATCACCTAACCCATAAGGATTGAGTCGATCCTGGAAGGTCGATCTCAATCCATTGTTCAAACCATCGGATGAAGCCTGACGGGACGAACGGCTCCGCTGCCCACCCCGCAGCTTATCTGGTTAGGCGGCAAGAATTTATTAACTTAATTAAAGGGGATTCGTTATGAAAGGTGTTATACCTGATTGTCTTGAAAAACTCGTCAAGAGTAAGTTTGGAAAGGATAAATGGGAAGATAGTCTTGAAGCGGCAGGATTGCCTCGACACTCTTCATTCCTGGCAACGGCAGATATACCCGATGCGGATGTCATGAAAGTAGTGGAATCTGTATGCAAAGTCTTAAACATAACATTACAACAGTCAGCTGACGCTTTTGGCGACTTTTGGGTTAACGATTATGCACCAAAAATATACAAAGTCTATTATAGGCAATCAAATTCAGCAAAGGAATTTTTACTTAATATGGACAATATCCATAAAACCGTAACTAAAAACATTCCTAATGCTCATCCCCCAAGATTTACTTACAACTGGAAAAACGACAAAACCTTAGTCATGACTTACAAATCAAGTCGAGGTTTAATTGACTTTCTGGTTGGTCTTATAAAAGGCGTAGGTAAGTATTACAAGGAGGATCTTAAAGTAATGAAGTTGGGAAATGACAAGGTACAAATAATTTTTTAATGAAAAGAATCGATGTCAAGGGACACCAACTTTTACGAAGTTAGGGGACACCAACCTTTACGATTTTCTGTGGTCCCAATTTATCCCTTTTGTCTTTATTCCTACCGCTCCTACTTATTCTCTAGGGAACCCCCCGCCAG
>JAYEFV010000410.1:0-9163 GCA_034658755.1 Thermodesulfobacteriota bacterium
CGTTGTGCTGCATTTCGTAATCATTCAACGTACGAAAAGTACGCCTCATGATTACAAAATTTGCACGCCTTGAATTTGAACTTTTTACGAAACCGTCTAAATCGGACTTTTTACGAGTTCATCAAATAAATGGCAAAAAATAAAAAAAGAACGCTGAGAACCGGTTTTACTACAGGTACTGCTGCTGCGGCAGCGGCAAAGGGCGCCATTTTACTTATTCTGGACGGTAAAAAACCTTCAAAGGTTGAAATAGAGCTGTTAACCGGAGATCATATCACCATTCCCATAAATACCTGTAACTCCGCTGGAGATAAAAAAGCAAAATGTACGGTAATAAAAGATGCAGGAGATGATCCTGACATAACTCATAAGGCAGAGATTGGAGCTGTTGTTACGCTTTTTGAAAATAGAAATAAAAGCAATATAGTGATCACAGGAGGAACGGGTGTGGGAACAGTCACCAAACCCGGCCTTGAAATTAATCCCGGAGAACCGGCAATAAATCCGGGTCCTCGACAAATGATCACTCAAACGGTAAGAGAGATTCTAAATAAAAATAAAATACGCCTGCCGGTTAAGGTCGAAATCTTTGTTCCTGAAGGAATAGCCCTGGCCCGAAAAACACTAAATGAAAGGCTGGGAATCGTCGGAGGCATATCGATTCTGGGAACCACAGGTATTGTGACGCCCATGTCCCATGATTCATATATTGCAACCATACAATCATCCATGTCGGTTGCCAAAGCTTGCGGTATCACAAAATTGGTCCTGACAACAGGGCGCCGGAGTGAAAGATATTCACAGGCCCTATGGCCGAACTTGCCTGAAGAATCGTTTGTTCAGATCGGAGATTTTTTCCGCATGTCTTTGGAAGAAGCCTCTAAAAAAGGATTTGCATCAATCACGTTAGCGGCTTTTTTCGGCAAATCCCTAAAGATGGCTCAAGGGGTTCCCCATACCCATGCTGCCAAATCCAGATTGACCATGCATAAGCTTGCAGACTGGTCCCTTGAATTAACAAAAAATAAAGCATTGTCAGAAAAAATTTTATCGGCCAACACTGCCCGCCATGCATTTGATTTCATCCTGGACCAATACCCGGAAGTTATCTTACATGTTGGAAAACAGATGGTGAAATCAGCAGAATTTTTTGCAGGCACTCATGTTCACATTCGTGGAATTATTTTCGATTACAACGGGAATATCGTCTTTAATTCCGATTCACACTAATCATCCGGGTTCAAGGGCACATCATGAAAAAACCGGTATCCATAATCGGAATGGGATTATCGCCAAAGGATCTCACTGAAGAACATCTCGGGCTCATCCGGCACGCAGATATTCTTGTAGGGGGAAAACGACTCCTTGATTTTTTTACCGATTCTCCGGCTCATAAAAAAGAAATTACTAGAGATATCAAAGGAATAATCGAATATATTAAAAACCGGATGCAAAACAACAAAATAGTGGTCCTTGCATCAGGCGACCCGCTTTTTTTCGGTATCGGTTCCTTGTTAATAACATCTTTAGGCCGGGAAAATGTTTTGATATATCCGAATATATCTTCGGTTGCCGCAGCCTTTTCCCGCCTCAAGATACCCTGGCACGACGCCCATATCATCAGTTTGCACGGCAGAAACAAAACCAGGGCTCTTATACCGATACTGACGAAAAGGGATAAAGTCGCCGTTTTTACCGATCCTGTAAATAGTCCTGCCTGGCTGGCAAATTATTTGCTTGAAAAGGGGATATTCGATTATGACATGTGCGTTCTGGAACAACTGGGGAGCTCTTCTGAGCGGGTTGAATGGTATCTTCCTTCAGAGGCTGCCGGAATCCGGTTTTCAGAACCGAACCTGGTTATTTTGAAACTTCGTGAATCACGTTTTGAAAAAATCACGGAAATCTATTCCGGGATGCCCGAATATTTATTTGATCACCAAGAAGGGCTTATTACAAAGGCTGAAATCCGAGCGGTAACCCTTTCCAAACTTCGCCTGATGCCGGATCACATCATGTGGGATTTGGGAGCCGGAAGCGGTTCTATTTCTATTGAAGCGTCTATTTTTATTAGACTCGGCAGAATTTTTGCCATAGAAAAAAACCCGGACAGAATCATCCAAATTGAAAATAACAGGGAACGTTTCAACGTAAAAAATCTGGAAATTATACAATCCGAGCTTCCGGAGGGCCTTGATAACCTGCCGGCCCCTAACCGTATATTTATCGGCGGCGGTGGAAAGGATCTTGAAAAGATCATACGGTCTTGTTCAGGTTATCTCAAGCAGGAAGGAGTCATCGTCATTAACACGATTCTCATTTCTAATATTGAAGTTGCCATGAGCACCCTTAAATCCCAAGGTTTTATAACTGATATAGTCCAGATTCAGATCAGTCGCGGTCAGGAAATGCCGTTGGGAAAAAGGCTTGACGCAGAGAACCCTGTATGGATTATTACCGGAGAAAAAAGAAAGGCATAATGACAAAATTTACAAATACCGTTATTTTTGCCGGCGCAGGTCCGGGTGACCCTGAACTGATTACCGTAAAAGGTCAACGTGCACTTGAAAAAGCCGACATTGTTATTTACGCAGGCTCACTGGTGCCTGAAACTGTTTTAAAATGGACAAGGCCCGGAACCACGCTATTAAACAGCGCTTCAATGCACCTTGAAGAAATTATCGATGCAATGGAAACGGGTTACAATGAGGGCAAGCGTGTATTGCGGCTCCACAGCGGAGATCCGAGTCTTTATGGTGCCATCTTTGAACAGATGGCGGAATTGCAAAAAAGGTCGATCCCGTTTACGCTGATACCCGGCGTGACGGCCGCCTTTGCCGCAGCAGCATCCATGGGAATAGAATATACTCTCCCTGAAGTTTCCCAGACGCTTATTTTAACGCGTATGGCCGGCAGAACACCGGTGCCTGAGACGGAATCGCTGGAATCTCTCGCAGGACACAAAACGTCAATGGCCATATATCTTAGCATGAGCATGGTTGATGACGTTGCAAAGATACTGGAAAAAGCATATGGCAAAGATGCGACCTGCGCTGTTGCGTTCCGTGTAAGCCAGCCTGACGAAAAAATTATTTTTACAAGCATTGAAGAATTACCGGAGAGCGTTAAAAAAGAAAATATAACCCGTCAGGCTCTTATTATTATTGGAAAGGTTTTAGATGTATGTCCAAGTAAGCGCAGCTATAAATCAAAACTTTACGATAAGGATTTTGCCCACGGTTACAGAGGAACAGGAAATAGTGATTGATCATGGGGAAAAGTACACTGTCGCAATCTGGGCCATCACACCAGAAGGCGCAAATCTGGGCCTGCAAATCGCAGAAAGTCTGCCCGATGCCGATTTGTATGTTTCTGCGAATCTGGAAAGATCAAATATACTATCTAACACATTCAAAAGACTC
Organism: Thermodesulfobacteriota bacterium; assembly: GCA_034658755.1. GTDB lineage: Bacteria > Desulfobacterota > Desulfobacteria > Desulfobacterales > UBA11574 > S5133MH16. Next base: position 3,423 of record JAYEFV010000410.1, read on the forward strand.
TCCGGCGCCCTGCCCCTCCTTTTTAATAAATACAATGGGCATATTTTTATCATGTCTACTGGTATTGTTGTCAGAATTATTGCACACCTCCTGAGGCACAAAACAGTTGATCCTGCCGTTGTTGTTGTTGATGAGATGGGAAATCATTCCATAAGTCTTGTTTCCGGCCATATTGGCGGCGCCAATATGCTTGCAAATAAAGTTGCCGGATTAATCGGAGCGGATCCGGTTATCACAACGGCTACAGATATACACCGTGTACCCTCAATTGATACTCTTGCTGTAGAAAAGGGGCTTTTCATTGAGAACCCTGATGCAATAAAAGGGGTAAACATGGCATTTCTTTCCGGCGACAAGATATATTTTCATGATCCTTTTGGCCTGCTTATGGATTCAATACCAAAATCAAACCTTATTTTAGCTGACGGTTCAGACGGGAATGATCCGGCAGCTTTTCCAAAAATAAATTTAAAAAAATTATCCGGCGTCTTTATTTGTGATGTCCGGTTTGATTTGCCCCCGCAAATGCTGATACTGAGACCCGAATCACTGGTTGCAGGGATCGGGTGCAATAGAAACACAAGCATGGAAGAAATGAAAAGCTTCCTTCATGAAGTACTTGAAAAATTCAGGCTCTCTTTTAACAGCCTTAAGTGCATTGCGACAATAAATATAAAAAAGGATGAACATGGGCTTTTAGCCCTTTCAGAGGAACTCGAACTGCCCATAACGTTCTATGACCGGGAAGAATTAAATCAGATAAAAACCATCGAGACTCCGTCTTTGATGGTGGAAAAATATACTGGAGTAAAAAGCGTATGCGAAGCAGCAGCAATTCTTGCGTCAAACAACGGAAAGCTGATCGTTCCCAAGCACTCAACTCGGAACGTGACCATAGCCATAGCAAGAAAATCCTTTATGTGATAGGAATTGGCCCCGGCAGTCTGGATTATTTGTCAAAACGGGCACATGATATCCTTAAAACAGTTGATGCCGTTGCAGGCTATACAACTTATATTGATCTGATCCGCCCCCTTATTAAAGATAAGGATGTCATAAGCACCGCAATGACCAAAGAAGTGGCGCGCGTTACGGCAGCCATTGATATTGCTCTATCAGGAAAATCGTGTGCTATTGTTTCAAGCGGTGACCCGGGAATTTATGCCATGGCCGGGCTTGCTTTAGAGATATGCAAGATGAGAAAAATAAACGTGGTAACTCCTTGTTCTCAAGAAACGGCTTTAAGAGAAAAATCGGCACTTGCTGTTGAAATTGTTCCCGGCATACCGGCCCTGTGTTCCGGAGCATCACTTTTAGGAGCGCCGTTAAACCATGATTTTGCGGCCATAAGTCTCAGTGATCTTTTGACCCCCTGGAAGCTTATTGAACAGCGAATAGAAGCAGCGGCAAAGGCGGATTTTGTGATTGTCCTTTATAACCCGAAAAGCAAGCGAAGACAAAGGCACCTGGAAACCGCTCAGAAGATTATACTAAAATACAGGGATAAAAACACCCCTGTAGGAATTGTAATGAGTGCCATGCGCAAAGGCCAGGATGTGAGAATTGTTCCCCTTAAAAATTTACACAAGGCAACGGTAAACATGCAGACAACGGTGTTTATTGGAAGCAGCGCATCTTTTGACTATCTCGATTTTATGATTACGCCCAGAGGGTATGGTGGGAAATATTCGGGAGATATTTTATGAAAGGATATATACAGGTTTACACCGGAAACGGAAAGGGAAAGACCACGGCCGCCTTGGGCCTGTCCATAAGGGCCGCCGGTGCAGGGCTGAAAGTATTTATTGCGCAGTTCATCAAGATGGGTGAATACAGCGAAATTAATGCACTCAAAAGGTTTTCCGATCTTATTACCATCGAGCAATACGGCCGTGGCCGATTCATTAAAGGAAAGCCGTCACCTGAGGATATCCAAGCCGCCGGGAAAGGTCTTGACCGTATAGAAAAAATAATCGCTTTAAGACAGTACCATGTGATTATACTTGAAGAAGCAAATGTGGCTGTACAATGCGGGCTCTTTTCAGTAAAAGATCTTCTTAAAATTATTGACAAAAAACCGAATGATGTCGAAATTGTCATTACCGGCAGGGGTGCAAGGCCTGAAATAATTGAACGGGCGGATTTGGTCACAGAGATGAAGGAGATCAAACATTATTATCAAAAAGGAGTGAAAGCCAGAGTTGGAATCGAGAAATAAAAAAAAGTCCCCTTGCCTTGCCGTATTTGGAACCGGTTCCGATGTGGGGAAAAGTATTGTTACAACGGCGATTTGCCGCTTTCTTGTAAATAAGGGAATACCTGTCGCACCATTTAAGGCACAGAATATGTCGAATAATTCCGGCATCACTCCGGAAGGTCTTGAAATGGGCCGGGCGCAGATTGTTCAGGCAGAAGCAGCAAGAATACCGCCACATGTGGATATGAACCCCATCCTCTTAAAACCTACCAGTGATGTAGGTTCACAGGTTGTATTTTTCGGAAAAGCGGTTGGAAACAGCACGGCAGTAAATTACCACAAAGAAAAGGAGAGGTTCTTTCCAAGAGCATGCCAAGCCCTGGATCGATTAAGAGATGACTACAAGCTTATTGTGATGGAAGGTGCCGGTTCCTGTGCTGAAGTTAACCTTATGCCATATGATATCGTTAACTTTCGAATGGCAGAATATGCGGGTGCATCTATTGTTCTGGTAGCTGATATCCATAAAGGGGGAGTCTTTGCACAGATTGTCGGAACCCTGGAATGTCTTCCAAAGTCACGACAAAATCAGATATCAGGATTTATTATAAACCGCTTCAGGGGGGATATTAATCTATTTAAAGAAGGAATAAACTGGATAGAACAAAAGACAAAAAAGAAAGTGTTCGGTGTGCTTCCGTGGTATAATCATATAACTATAGAAGCAGAAGATTCGGTTGTCATTGAAAATCCCGCCAGGGTCTTAGATAAAGACATCAACACACCGGCAATAGCTGTCATACGCATACCCCACATTTCAAATTTTACTGATTTTGTCCCTCTTTCCAGTATTGAGGGCATCAATATCTATTTTATTGAAAAGCCGCAGGAGCTTTATCTGTTTAAGGCGGTTATCCTTCCCGGATCCAAGAATACGTGCTTTGACCTTAAATGGCTTAAAAAAACCGGATGGGCGAATAAACTTGTATCATATGCAAGTAAAGGTGGATACATACTTGGCATTTGTGGGGGTTACCAGATGATGGGAAAATATGTTCACGATCCGGACGGACTGGAGGGCAGACCCGGCACCATGCAAGGGCTGTCACTTCTACCCGTGGAAACTATTTTAAAAGCTCCTAAAACAACCACCCTGACTCAGTTTTCCTGGGAGGGCATTTCCGGCGCCGGATATGAAATCCATATGGGACAAACCCTTCGCTTTGCAGGCAAATCTTTGTTTCGAGTCCTTGAGCAAAACAGTATATCCTGCAATAAAGAAGACGGTTGTATTACAAATAACGCGAGGGTGCTGGGAACCTATATCCATGGTCTGTTTGACACCCAGGATATTACCAAGCGCTGGCTAAACCACATCGGCCTCAGCGGTATGGAATTTGCCGGATCTCATGGACTTGCAGCCAGAAATAAAGAATATGACCTTCTCGCCGAACATTTTGAAAAGTATGTGGACACGGAAAAGATTTTTAAGTATTTAAACGGCTAGCAAATTTATCGAATTTCGTATTGCCGGATTTACCGGGTCAGGACGTGGATTAATGAAAGAAACCGTTCTTGTTATCGGAGGCTGCAGAAGCGGTAAGAGCAGTTACGCGCTTGAACTTGCAAATCAGATTCCCGGACAAAAAATCTTTATTGCCACCTGCATGCCCCATGACAAAGAAATGAAAGAACGGGTTTTGCTCCATAAAAAACAAAGAAGCCGGGCCTGGTCAACCCTTGAAGTGCCGGTCCGTTTACCTGAAGAAATTAGCAAAAACAGTCGAAAAGAAAATGTAATCCTGGTCGATTGCCTGACCCTCTGGATCAGCAATCTGTTTTTGGAAGACAATGATCAGGAAAATATAGACGGACACATCCGGAAACTGATCCAATCTCTTGAAAAAGCCGAATGTCCTATAATTTTGGTGTCAAACGAAGTGGGAACAGGCATTGTACCTGAAAACAGACTGGCCCGGCTTTTCAGGGATATAGCCGGATTTACGAACCAGAAAGTAGCGGCATGTGCGAATAAAGTGATATGGATGGTTGCCGGCATCCCTGTAGGAATAAAATGAATAAAAATAAAATAGAACGGTTAACAGCCGCAATACAATTTCTCACCATTATTCCCATGGGCAAAACCGCGACATATGATCCCAGAGGGATGATTCTGTATTTCCCAATTGTGGGATTGATTATAGGCACCCTTGTATCCATATTTGATTACGTTGCCCTAAAACTCTGGCCGGAACCTGTGGTTGCCGTCCTGGACGTTGTTTTTCTTGTGGTTATCACAGCAGCACTTCATCTTGACGGCTTGGGCGATACCGCCGACGGCCTGTTGGGACACCATACCAGAGAAAAGGCGCTCACCATAATGAAAGACAGTCGTATCGGCGTCATGGGTCTGGTGGCGATCGTTTGCGGATTGGCTGTTAAATGGGGGGGCATCCTGCATCTTGAAGCGAACCGGGCGCTTTTGATCGCTCTTATCCCCGCCTACGCCAGGAGCGGTATGGTGTTCGGCATACGCTTTTTAGCGTATGGAAGACCGGACGGCGGCACCGGACAAGATTGTTTTGCTGAACCATTGAAGTCTTATGCGTTCTGCGGTTTGCTTATTCCAGTGGCACTTTCATACTTTCTGGGATGGCGGGGAATCTGGTTAAACATTTGCTTTATATTTATAACTTTAACTCTCCTATTTTATTATAATAAACGGATGGGTTGCATTACCGGTGACATGCTGGGAACAATGACCGAAGTTACTGAATCAATGCTTTTTTTACTGGTTTCAATGGGGAGTCATTAATGCTGAAAGGACACGGTGGAAATATTTATGATCTGGCGCAACGACTTGGCTGCCATCCGTCTGAGATTGTGGACATGAGCAGTAACATGAACCCATTGGGCCCTCCCGCAGACCTTGTTACCTTGTTGCAGGAAAATATAAAAACCATAGCCACACTGCCGGAAGTGGACGCGAATCGCACGGTGAATGTGTTTTCCGGACGATACGATATCGACCCTGAACAGGTTATTGCCGGGAACGGAACCACACAGTTTATCTATTCAATACCCCGGATCCTCGAGACAAAAAGGGCACTGATTTTCGGACCCACATATGCCGATTATGCAGATGCATGCGCCATGCACAATATTGGTTATGATTACTCAACAGCAAGAGAATCTGTCGCTTTCGAGCATGATATTAAGGCAGCGGCACAACAGGTACTAGGCTATGATACGGTTTTCATCTGCAACCCCAACAATCCCACAGGCAATATCATTCCGGCCGCCGACCTTGAACAGCTTTGCAAATCCCATGCAGATGTAAATTTTGTTATCGACGAATCGTATCTTATGTTCGTAGACGGATCCAACACGCAGAGCATGATAAGATCAACGCTCCCCAATGTAATGGTTTTGAATTCAATGTCTAAATTTTTCACGATTCCGGGTTTAAGAATTGGGTTTCTGATATCATCTCCCGTAATTATTAAAAAATTCAAAACATACTTACTTCCCTGGAGTGTTAACA
>JAYEFV010000411.1:0-2203 GCA_034658755.1 Thermodesulfobacteriota bacterium
CGGACTTGATCCGGCATCCAGAAGCCATTGAATTTACTGGATTCCGGCTTTCGCCGGAATGACAAAAAAGGATGTTTTTGGACTTTTTACGAAGCCATCAATATTGATTCTTATTCTCGATTTAGCCGGGGCTGACCTACATTGCTGATCTGATACAGCCATATAGTAAAAAGTTCAATTTTTAAAAATATTGTATTAATAGGTTATGCGCGTTTAGCACGAACGTCCTCAAAGACTTGTATGTGGGGGTCGCGCAATGGCAACATGGTCAAAGGAGCTGATGTCGATAACGTGGACTTTACAAGAACACCGTCTTTAAGAAACACTCGATTTACTGAATTTTTGATCCGGAAGAATGCTCTCGACCAAGGCGGTTTTAAAGGGTGGGTCTTTTGTCCCGGGATGCTGTTTAATTCAACAGACAAATGGTGGGGAGATCAGGGGAAGCGTGATAAGCCCCATGAGGGATTGGATTTATGTTTCTACAAGGATCGGGAGGACACGATTCTTCGTCTTGGTGAAAAGGCAAAGGTCCCCGTAATATATGACGGCATAGTTGTTAGGATTGTTGATGATTTTCTTGGAAAATCGGTGATCATAGAGCATTTATTTTCCGATTGCGATAACAATAGGTTATGTACGATTTACGGTCATACAATCCCGGAAGATAATCTTCACGTCGGCAAAATCGTCAAGGAGGGGGATGTCATTGCAACATTGGCTGACTCGATCACGTCCAAAACAAACATCTTTCCCCATTTACACATCTCACTCGGGTGGGCATCCAAAGAAATCTCATATGACAGACTGGATTGGGAAAACATAGGCGCTCCAAATACGTTGACGTTGTTGGATCCCCTTAAGGTTATTGATTGGCATTACCTCATATTGGCGCGCGAAAAATGTGAAAAATCGGGGCACGCTGCTACGGCAAAATTCATATCGCCTTGAAGAAAATGACATGACCGGACCAAGAATTTGTTATCATTTGCAACGGTAAAGTAGATCCGTTACGCACCGTTTAAAACATACTCAAAAACAAATAATGCGAAACCTGAGTTATAAGATCCAAAAGCGGAGGTACCTGTGGAAAATCTAAAAGGTTATCAGAAGAAATATCTGAAGGGTCTTGTCCACGGCATGAAACCACTGGTTTTTGTCGGCCAGAAGGGACTTTCCTCTACTGTAACCCGGGCTGTTGATGAGTCGTTGGAAAAACATGAGCTTGTTAAGGTAAAATTTAGTGATTTCAAGGAAAAAAGCCAGAAAAAAGAGATGGCCGGCGACATTGAAAAAGAAACCGCATCTGAGTTGGTGGGGATGATTGGTCATATTGCAATTTTTTATCGTCAGCAGAAAGATCCCGAAAAAAGAAAGATCAAAGTTCCAAAGCGGGGAATGGGTTAAATTTTGGGATAGGAGAGGGTTTTGAAAGGTTGACCTATAACCCTAAACCAACCATATTAAGTTCGATTCTGGTTTTCCGGTGCTTTTACCGTCTGGATTATTCGCTAAAACCCTAAAATGCTATGAAATCGAACATCATTGATCTGCCCGAAATGCGGGAGCAAACCCATGTTTTTAAAGAACGAACCCATGCCGGTCAAGTCTTGGCCAAGATGCTTGCGGCCGATGACAAGCAGGCCGGGATCATTTTAGCTATACCGGCCGGCGGTGTACCGGTAGGAGTGGTGATGGCTGAAAAAACAGGGCTTGATTTTGACGTGGCCGTGGTCAGCAAGATCACCTTGCCCTGGAATACTGAAGCCGGTTACGGGGCTGTGGCTTTTGACGGCACGGTTAAGCTGAATAAAGATCTTATGCGGCGCGTAAACCTGACTGCCGAAGATGTTAAAAAGGGAATCGAAAAAACCACGGCCAAGGTTGCGCGCCGGGTGACAAAATTACGGGGCCCGCAGCCCTTCCCGGACCTTGGGAATCGATCCGCAATTCTGGTGGATGACGGACTGGCTTCGGGGTTTACCATGTGGGTGGCGGTGGCAGCATTGCGCAACGCCGGGGCCCGCCGGATTATTGTAGCCGTACCCACCGCTCATCGCCATTCGGCGGAAATGATCGCACGTGATGTTGAAGCGCTGTATTGTGCCAATATCCGAGGCGGCTTGAGTTATGCCGTGGCCAGCGCCTACCGGCACTGGTCGGATGTCGCCGAAGAAGATGTGGTAAAAATTCTGGAACAATT
>JAYEFV010000412.1:0-9159 GCA_034658755.1 Thermodesulfobacteriota bacterium
GCATAGATCTTATCAAGCCCTATTTTTGCTTCATCTAAGGCCTTGTCCGTGAAATCAATGGGGCTGCGGTAATGATTGGAGAGAAGAAAAAGACGCACAGTTTCAGGATGATAAATTTTTAAAACATCCTTTATCATCAAGAAATTACCCAGCGATTTCGACATTTTTTCCTGATTTATATTTACAAAGCCGTTATGAATCCAGTATTTCACAAACGGTTTTCCCGAAACGCTTTCTGACTGGGCGATCTCGTTTTCATGATGCGGAAAACAAAGGTCCTTACCTCCGCCGTGGATATCGAAGGTTTCGCCAAGATATTCATTGCTCATGGCCGAGCATTCAATATGCCAACCGGGCCTTCCCATGCCCCATGGGCTTTCCCAGGCAGGCTCTCCTGGTTTTGCGGATTTCCATAAAACAAAATCAAAAGGGTTTCGCTTCCTTTCATCAATATCGACTCTTGCCCCGGCCTCCATATCTTCAAGTCTGCGGCCGGATAATTTTCCATATTCTTTAAATTTTTCAACAGAATAATAGACATCACCATTTATCCGGTATGCAAAACCTTTTTGTATCAGCTTTCCAACAAACTGTAGGATCTGGTTAATATGCTCGGTGGCTTTTGGCTCGATTGTCGCCCTCTCAACATTCAGGGCATCCATGTCTTCATAGAATTCCGTGATATATTTTTCAGCAACCGCAATTGAATCGATGCCGAGCTGGTTGGCTTTATCAATAATTTTATCATCAACGTCGGTAAAATTTCTGACATATGTTACATCATATCCTTTTGCTTTGAGATATCTTGCAATAACATCAAACACCACCACTGACCTTGCGTGGCCGATATGACAGTCGTCATATACGGTAGGACCGCAAACATACATACGGACCCTGCCAGTTTCTAAAGGTTCAAACAGTTCCTTTTTCCCGCCCAATGTATTGAAAACGCGAAGCGCCATAATTCTTTTCCTGGTTTAAAAGATTAATCCGGATAATTATTCGTTTTTTTTCAAAGACTGAATAAGAACAACGCACATGGCCCCGATCCCCTCCCCTTTTCCGATCATTCCAAGACCTTCGAGCGTTGTTGCTTTTATATTAACACACACCGGCTCAATTTCAATTGTTCGGGCAATGTTTTTTTGCATTGCCTCTCTATATGGGGAGAGTTTTGGAGCATCGGCAAAGATGGTCGAATCTAAATTCATGATTTTAAAATTCTTGCTGCTGACCAGTTCATAGGTTTTGGTAAGAATCTTTATGCTGGAAATGTCTTTATATTCCGGGTCGGTATCCGGAAAATGCAAGCCGATATCGCCCAAACCTGCAGCGCCCAACAGTGCGTCACACACCGCATGAACAAGTACATCGGCATCCGAATGCCCGAGCAGTCCCTTTTCGAAAGGAATGTCAACCCCGCCCAGAACAAGTTTCCGCCCTGCAGTAAGTCGATGAACATCATATCCTATACCGATGCGCATTGTAATCTCCGCTGTTTATTTTACTTAATTCTACTCTATGATGCAACAATATTTCAAGGAATAAATCCCTGAATTTTGATATACTTATTTAGATTGTATCTATATATACCCCATATAAATTCTTGACGCAACAACAGTCGATAGTTATATCAGTGGCTACTATCATCTTAATTGTAAATTTTATGCTTTTTGTGGCAAACTTTTTTTCTTTTCGCCACCAAGACACCAAGACACTAAGAAAGAATAACAAAACAAAATCCTTCGTGTCTTTGTGCCTTTGTGGCAAATATTTTTTGGTTCAGGCCCGTCCGGGTTAGGGATTGCAGGAAAAAGTCATGTCTATCCAAATGCTTGCCCAAGAACTTTATCGTCTTTTGCAAGAAGTCGAAAAAATTGAAAAACAGTTCAAGAATGCACCGCCGGAGAAAAAAGAAGAAATTAAAGATAAGCTTCGTAAAATAAAAGCCGAACGAAATCGAATACGTGCCGCCCTTGATGGCAGAATAGACCGTCAGTCAAAACATCACACAAAGTAAGACAGAACAATTTATTCGATCAACTGAAACTTGATAGTATAGGAATTTCCTTTTTTTAGAGCGGCGAAGCCGCGTTATATAGAATCACGAAGCGATTTTATAACTTGTTTTACCCCTTTGATCAGCTATTCGGCAACTTGAGACCACCTTGAATGACTTCAGTTCCAGCCTTTCCGGCAACGGCTTGCTCAATATCCTCAAATGAAGTGATTATAGATCTTCCACCACAGTTTAAAACAAACTGCATGGCCGCCTCTATTTTTGGTTTCATGGAACCCGGAGCAAAATGATCTTCTTTTATGTATCGTTCAGCTTGTTCAAGAGTCACAGAGCCAAGGAATTTTTGATTCTTACCACCATAGTTAAGCGCAGCCCCTTGAACATCTGTTGCGATTAAGAAAATATCCGCCCCTACTTCCTCTGCTAATTTCGCGCCGGCCAAATCTTTATCGATAACCGCATCAATTCCTTGGAAGGCTCGTCCTTCACGGATTACGGGAATTCCACCGCCTCCGCAACAGATAACAATAAAGTTCATCTCGATAAGTCTTTTGATTTCACGTTTTTCAACAATACTAACAGGCTTGGGAGACACAACCACTCGCCGGTATCCTTTGGCAGTTTTGCGCATTGGATATGGAACAGATGCGGCTTCTCTTTCCGAATAAACAGGGCCGATGGGTTTTAAAGGGTTTTGAAAGGCCGGGTCATTTTCATCCACAACCACGTAACTGATAAGACTGACCAAAGGTTGGGAATGGATCCCCAATTCCATGAGTTCGCTGTCCAATGTCGATTCTATCATATAGCCGATCTGACCTTGGGTTTGTGCAACCAGAATTTCCAGGGGCAATTTAGGAACCACACTGCAGTGTTCTTGCTGTAGCAACAAGTTTCCCACCTGAGGCCCGTTACCGTGTGTAATGATAATTCTATATTTTTTGGAGAGCCTGGCTATTTGTCGAATGGGCACCTTCAGATTTTCAAATTGCTCTTCAATTGTGCCTTCCTGTCCTTTCCGGATGAGAGCATTGCCGCCAAGAGCCACTATAAGTGTTTTATTTACGTTTTTCATACATTTAAACGTTTTAAAAGTACTTCTTCCAATAAGGGCCTGCCATGATCTCGATATTCATAGCATACTCTGAGAGTAGGTTTGTTGATTGAAACGAGTTTGGGAAGATCAATAGGTGTTGCAAAGAGAACCCGTTCACAATCGACTTTATTAATCGTGAGTTCCAAATCGTGAATCTGTTCTTTGCTGTATCCCATCGCAGGCAGCAGGGCGCCAATATGTGGATACTTTTCGAAAGTATCCTTTAGGGTTCCAAAAATGTAGGGTCTGGGATCAACAATACTTGCTGCTTCATACATTTTAGCGGCAATAGTTCCGGCCCCAAAAGGCATTCCTCCGTGAGTAAGCGTTGGGCCGTCTTCAACTACCAAAACACGTTTTCCCCGGATAAGATCTGGATCATCAACAAAAACAGCTGATTCAGCTAACACAATATCGGCATTCGGAGCATGTTTTTCTATATTTTTTCGTACCCTTCTGACCTGCTCTGAATCTGCACTATCGACCTTATTGATTATCGCTATATCTGCCATGATCATGTTGGTTTCACCAGGATAATACAGCAGCTCGTGTCCTGCCCGGTGAGGATCAAATAATACAATGTGAACATCCGGATAATAAAAAGGCGTATCATTGTTTCCGCCGTCCCAGACAATAAAATCGGCTTCCTCTTCTGCTGTTTTAAGAATTTCAACGTAATCGATTCCAGCATAAACCACAATTCCTTGATCCACCAGGGGTTCATACTCCTCTCTTTCCTCAATTGTACACTGATGCTTCTCAAAATCTTTATAACAGGCAAAGCGTTGCACAATCTGATTCGTTAAATCCCCATAAGGCATTGGATGGCGAACAACCACAACCCTTTTCCCCATTTTTCTCATGATTTTGCATACATGGCGAGTTGTTTGTGATTTGCCGCATCCCGTCCGTACTGCGCAAATAGCCACAACCGGTTTCTCCGACCTGAGCATCGTATATGTGGCGCCAATAAGTATGAAATCCGCGCCCCCAGCCATAGCCACAGAAGCCCTATGCATAAGCTCCACGTGAGAAATATCGCTGTAGGAAAAAGCAACCAGATCCACTTTGTGTTGCCGAACAAGATCGGCAAGCTGATTTTCAGGATAGACGGGTATACCGTCCGGGTAAAGTTCTCCCGAAAGCTTGGGTGGATAGATGCGATTTTCTATGTCCGGAATCTGGGCCGCCGTAAAAGCGACGACCTTGTACCTGGGATTGTTTCTAAAATAGATATTGAAGTTGTGAAAGTCCCGCCCGGCAGCGCCCATAATGATGACTTTTTCAACCATGTTATTCCTCTGATGAATGTGTAACCGTTCACGGATTTCTTTTAAATTAATTCAACGACTCTGTGAACGGATACATAAGTGTCTAGGTACTGGTCAAAACCTTTTCGATTCTCTCCATGGCCCAGTCGATTTCTTCTTTTGTAATCACCAGGGGCGGCGCAAAACGAATAATGTTCTCATGGGTTTCCTTGCAAAGCAGACCTTGCGTCATCAGCGCTTCACAATACTGGCGGGCTCCTCCTGCCTCTGGAATAAATTCCACGGCGAGCATAAGGCCCTTGCCCCGGACTTCCTTTATATGGGAATTTATAATCTGTGACAACTTAGACAGGAAATACTCCCCCATGGCAGCAGCGTTTTCAATCATGTTCTCTTCAATCAAAACCTTAAGGGCGGTCCTGGCAATGGCACAGGCCAGAGGGTTGCCTCCGAAAGTACTTCCGTGTTCGCCCGGACGCAACACATCCATGACCTCTTTGTTGGAAAGCACCGCAGAAATGGGATAGAATCCCCCGGAAAGTGCCTTTCCGATAAGGGTTAGGTCCGCCTCAATTCCATCATGCTGCTCGGCCAGAAGCTTGCCTGTCCGGCCCAATCCGGTCTGGATTTCATCCAGGATCAAAACCACGTTATTTTTTTCGCAAATAGACTTGGCCTCCTTTAGAAATCCTTCCGGAGGTATAATTACCCCTGCCTCCCCCTGGATCGGTTCCACCATGAATGCCACGGTGTTGGGGGTTATCGCCGCTTCAAGAGCACTTATATCACCAAAAGGGATAATTTTAAAACCGGGGGTAAAAGGGCCAAACCCATCGCGGGAATGTTCATCCGTGCTAAACCCAACAATGGTAATGGTCCGGCCGTGGAAGTTATTCTCACATACTATGATTTCGGCCCGATCTTTGGTGATGCCTTTTACCTTGTATCCCCACTTGCGGACCGCCTTGATGACCGTCTCAACCGCTTCGGCCCCGCTGTTCATGGGCAAAATCTTGTGAGAATTGGTCAGCACACAGATCTCTTTATAAAGCAGGCCTAATTGATCATTACGGAACGCACGAGAAGTCAGGGTTAACTTCCGGGACTGTTCGATCATTGCACTCATGATCTTCGGGTGGCAATGTCCCTGGTTGACCGCCGAATAAGCGGAAAGGCAATCCATGTACTTCTTGCCTTCCACATCCCAGACCCAAACCCCTTCACCTCGGTGTAACACCACGTCAAGAGGCTTATAATTGTGAGCCCCGAATTTGTCTTCCAATCTTATGTAATACTGCGGATCCATTTTTATGACCCTTTCATTTCTATGGGTTTCCGGCTGACCTTAAAAAACTAATGAATCTTTTCTTACCCGAACCTTGTACCTCAATTGAGCGAAAGTTTCTGAAAAATAATATCCTGAAAGCATGGGATCGGGTTTTAAGCAAATGGGAAAGAAGACGTTTGGGGATGATTAACCTATTCACCGGGGCCATTCTTCCAATTGGGGCGAAGCCCCTAAATTCGAATACTAATATGTTACGATGGAGATAACAATCCAACTTTGAGAAATTTCATGTCTTTTTGCCCTTGGCCAAAAATTTGAATAAACCCGTGAACGCAGCACAGCCGCTCTTGTGGGTCGCATGCCGTGAGTCGTTAAACGACCACTGTTGAAGACATCTTATAGATTGACATGCAGGCCTTTTTCCCTGAGATATTCCTTTACCTGTCTAATACCCAGGATGCGATAATGAAAAACCGAGGCCGCGAGTAAAATCTGAGCGCCTCCCTGGACGACACCCTCGTAGAAATGCTCCAGGTTACCGGCCCCGCCTGAAGCGATTACGGGCAGGTCCACTGCATCTGAAATGGCTTTGGTGAATTCCAAGTCATAGCCTGCTTGTGTGCCGTCTCCATCCATGCTTGTAGGCAGGATTGCCCCTGCTCCGAGTTCCTGGCATTGCTTTGCCCAGGCTATTGCGTCTTGACCCACGGGTTTTGTGCCCCCGGAGACAACCAGTTCAAACCCGGAGGGCATATCCTTGTTTCTTCTGGCATCGACGGCCACGGTCACCTTGTCGGCGCCAAACTGCGCCGTTGCCCGGGCCACCAAATCCGGGTCTTTGACCGCAGCGCTGTTCATGGAAATTTTGTCTGCACCGGCTTCAAGAACCATTTCGATGTCTTGTAAAGTAGAAATACCGCCACCCACGGTGAGTGGTATGTCAATCACCGAGGAGACTTTCTTGACCCATTCGAGTCTCGTTTTTCGGTTTTCCAAGGTTGCCGCTATATCTAGTATGGCCAGCTCATCGGCACCTTCTTTTTGATAATACGCAGCATTTTCAACAGGGTCACCTGCATCTTTGAGGTCAACAAAATGTACCCCCTTCACAACTCGGCCATCTTTCATATCCAGGCATGGCATGATTTTTACTATACTCATAATTTTCTCCTTTTTGGATTCTCTAATTGCGTGTCCTCTCGTATCTCAATACCGGATTGTATTGATAGCAAATTTGACAGTCTCATAAAAAGTCAAAAAACATTATTTTTTGTCATTCCGGCGAAAGCCGGAATCCAGTCTTTTCAAGCAGTTAGAGGCTATCTGGACTCCGGCTTTCGCCGGAGTGACAACTTTTTACGAACGCATCAAATTTATCTCTTTCGAAAAAAGTTAATGCAGATTTTAGTTTTCATCAAATCCGGGCCTTACAAAGGCTCTGGCATCAGGAAATTCATTTTCGGTTCTCTTGCGAAGGCGTTCAAGATGAGTAATAATACCCAGAATATTTTTTTTCTGATCTGAGAAATATTTCAATATCTTGCCCCATGCGCTGATAGAACGATCCATGCCGATCAGTGCAACTTTTGTTGAGCCATCCGAATCTTTGGGAAACTCATTCAATCTTTCAAAGTGTTCGTCTTGAGCGCTGTGAAGCGCCCTTTTGAGTTTTACATAAATCTGGTGCTGATACCATCTGATCACCTCTATGGAGTCAATCAACGTCACCGTATCTTCTGGTGGTGGAGATTGAATTTCATAGAGACCTGAATTCGTATGGATTTGTTTTCCATTCTGTTCAAATAAATATGCATTGAAATCAAACCAGTCATTAACCAGGGTAATGTAGGCTTTTGACATATGAGACAGAATGTGCACCACGTTTTTTTCATCAAATCGCCGTTGAAGTTTTTCACCTTCTTCCATATCAAGAGAATCAAGATCGATCCCCTGTTCTTCCGCCATTTCTTTCAACATATTTAAAGTTTCATCAAGCGTTTCGCCCAGTTTTTTCCAGAAAGCCTCGTTGGTTATATCTACCGATTCAAGATCGCCGAATTTTTCTTCACTCATTTCAAAGTTCAAACAGCGAGAAGTAAAGGGACAGCGTTCACACCACCGATCACAGTAATTATAAATACCCGGTATGTAATTTGAATCCTCACTAATTTTTTTAAAAAGTGTCATTTTCCAAATGATAATAAAATGATAAATAAAACTTGCGTTCTGGCGCCTTGGCTTAACAAAATAAGTCAGAGGTTAATGAATACGGGCTTGAATGACGGCATCCTTTTTAACCATTATCGTTCTTAAAAGTCAACCTTATGATTTTGTCCGGAAGCACAGATATCACCTATCCTATCGACTTTAAAGTGATAGAAGCTGTTTCATATAAACCTCTTCTTTTATCATACTTTAGGTTTATCTTTGATATTTAGCGCCCGAACGAAAACTAGGATTTTTCGTTAAGATCAAGCCTCCGGCCCGTAGGGCCTACGCCCCGGAGGGAAAGACGAAAATTTTAACCACAGGAATACTGGTAGTATTTCGAGGATTAAAATTTGAGTCTGACGCAGATATTGGCGAAAAAGACAGTTTTCGTTCAGGTACTAATTACACCTTCAAATAGACTCCTTTCCCAACACTCTTGATTTTCCCCTGTTTCTTCAGCTTGTAGACGATATTATGAACCTTCTTCGGAGCAAACCCGGTCTTTTCAGAGATGATCGCAGGACTGACACCTTTCTTTGACCTATTGATGATTTTAAGCACTGTTTCAGCTGCAGTTACAGGTTTCTTGAGAGCAGCTTTCTTTGCAGACGATTTCTTGGGCTTTGACGGAGCTTTGCGAGCGGGTTTAGCTTTATCCTTTTCATCAACACGAGACGTTGTAATAGTATCCAGTTTCTCTGCCAAAGCTTCAATCCCCTGTGCCATTGCTTTCATGCCTTCCACTACAGTTTTTAGGAATACATCAATTTCTTTCATTCGTCTTCCTCCTTAAAAAATGATTTGATATCAAGACATTACAACAAACAACCTAATAAAAGTCAAGGATATTCGAACCTAAACAAAAAAGCCTGCGCCACACCATGCAGACCTTCGATTATACTACAGTCAGGCTATCAGTACTAAAAAATCCTAAGCTGTTTCCGGGGAAGATGGATATTTATAGAAAACGTCGGGATAAATTAAGTGTTTTATTCTCTTTAAGGTTTTGATATAGGACTCAATTAACAAAAAACCGACCGTCACTATTGATGAAATCGTAAAAAGTCCAAATTCGTCATGCCGGACCTGATCCGGCATTCAGAACATACTGAAATAACTGGATTCCGGCCTTCGCCGGAATGACGATTTAAAGGGATTCCAGACTTTTTACGAAAGCATCACTGTTGATTTTCTCGTAAAAAGTTAAAAAAACAACTTTTTACAACAGTTTTAAGTTTTGATGTTAAGTTTTAAATACTTGTTGCAGAGAGTC
>JAYEFV010000413.1:0-2191 GCA_034658755.1 Thermodesulfobacteriota bacterium
CCCGATGATCAGAAATCCATAAGGCGCGAGACTCTCGAGTATTTTTCTGAAAGCCTTTTTTTTCAGCAGATCTTCATAATAGGTCAAAACATTATTCCGTAAAAAAATGATGTCAAATTTTGATCCAGGGGGATCGGAAAGCAGATGATGTGTTTTCCATATAACATCTTTCTTCAGTGAAGCATTCACTTCAAAAAGTTTTTTTCCTTTCTTTTTTATAAAATATGCGGATTGAAATTCTTTTGTCACCTCTTTGAGACTGCTGGATGAATAAATTCCGGCGCGGGCTTTTTCGAGGTAGACAGGATTTATATCCGTAGCAATTACTTCAAGTTTCGGTAGATGCCCCAAACTATTTTTCAAGCAATCCCAGACGATTTTGAAAGTGTACACCTCATCTCCACACGCACAACCGGCAGACCAGACATTAATTTTTTCTATATTTTTATCAATAAGGTCGGGCAAATACTTTTTTTCAAGGGACTTCCAAAATTCTCTGTCTCGAAAAAAACGGCTGATGGAAACCGTCAGCAGAAGTTCACATTTTTTTCTGACTTCATCGCTCTTGTCCAGTTCCGCCAGATAAGTTGTGATCTTGTAACATCCCAGGGCGTTCATGTGTTTTTTTATCCGTTTTTTGACCCCCTTGCGGACTTTTCGGTATCCTGACCAAGAAAATCCGAATCGATTAAGCAGCTGGCGAAATTGCTGATCATCCATAAAGTTATTTTTATCTTGGTGAAAAAATTGTGCAAGAGATTTTTTTCTCGGAGATTGCCGATCGCCTATACAGCATGTTGTACAGGCAAGTCAACCGCCACCCCTAAAAAGGGTGGATTGATAGTAACCCTAAAAGGGTCTCAAATAGAATTAAAATATTGTCTCACCACAGAGACACGGAGGGCACTGAGAATATAATACTCTGTGAACTCTGCCTGCCCCGTAGGTCCGGAAGATCGTACTGGGGTGTCTCTGTGGTGAATAAACAAAAAAAAGGGCGATTCACTTGAATCGCCCTATGAAAAGGTTGTGGAGAAACTTTGACAATCCTACAAGGCCCGACCGAAAAATCCGATTTCCCGCAATGCCGTTATTAACACCGGAGTGCATCATCTTTTTATTTTAATTTTTGAAGACTCTCGGCAGAAAAGATGCACGCACACCCGAGAAACCTTTTTTTATTTGAAAATATATTTAAGCAAAAACCATGCAAAAACATATATTTTTTTAAATAAAACTTATAATAAATTAATATATGTTTATATATCAAATTATTATATTAATAGCCCAAATTACATGGCAACCCATGTTTTGACAATATTTGACAAATTTCGTGTCATTTTTTGACAGGTCCGTCATTATTTCAACATTTGTAGGCGTTCACGGGTTCAGGGGTTCAGAGGTTCAAGGTTCCATCATCGTACCAGGACTGAATTTGGGATGCGTATTTACGAGAAAAGTGTCAGTTTCCTCAGGCCTAAAATAAAAGATGAACGTCGATGTTCAAATTGTTGCGTCTAAAATTACGACTAACCTTCATATCACGTTGAAATTATAACAGGACAATGAAGATTATGAAAATTTTTTCATGATCTTAGTTAGTTTATTTCATATTTCTAACTGTTTTTTATGAATCGGCACGGAGGTTTTTTGTCGTACGATCAGCTTAACAGCTTAATATCTATATTAATTTCCCTTAATTATTAAATATCATACGGATTTGCATAATTTTTGCATTAACCAAATAAAAACAAAATATTCAGGATGAAACCTAAATTCTGCAATTGTCGCATTTGCCGGAGATACAAGGCATCGAGCGTGTAGCTGTAGTGTGCTACCGCAAACGCTCGATAACGCAGGAGATCCGGGGAGATGAGCAACATGTCAGAGCATTACGTTTTTATATCACGATTAAAACTTCTTATTATTATGTCCAAGGCTTATATAAATGGTTGTCCACTTGGAAAATATAGAAAACAAGCCATTGCAGAAAATGCAAATCAAGTCTTTTATCATTCACTTCAATTATTAAGCGAATATGCCGCTGTAAAAGACCACGGATTAGATACGCAAACACATACCGTCTCAAAGATAGAAACCCCCGAAGAAAATATATTTTATCAGAGAGTTCAACTACTTGCAGTTATGGCGAAAACCATGGTAAGGGACCGCTCCATAAATAACTTCAGGG
>JAYEFV010000414.1:0-2191 GCA_034658755.1 Thermodesulfobacteriota bacterium
GGATTCAATTTAATGTGTTGAGTGGTAACTACTGTATAAAAAAGTAAAAATCGATATGACACCTGAAATGCTAAAGAAGAAAATCGACAACCTGTACAATCAGTATAACAGACGCGGGTATGTTCATCCTGATCCCCTTGAATTTTTATATTTATACAAAGAAATAAGAGACCGTGAAATCGTCGGACTGATAGCATCTTCACTGGCGTACGGCAGGGTGAAACAAATACTGAAGAGCGTTTCATTTGTGCTCGATATGATGAATCCATCTCCTTATCTTTTTATAAAGAAATTGAGTTATAGATCTATTTGCAAAGCATTTGAAGGCTTTACTCATAGATTTGCTACCGGAGATCATCTTGCAGGATTGCTTTGGGGAATAAAAAGCGTGATTGCTCAGTTTGGTTCTTTGAATAAATGTTTTTCCCATGGTATGTCGCCGGATGATGATACGGTCATCCCGGCGATGATTTTTTTTACAGGGCAGCTTACTGCTGGAAAAAGCAAACCCGGACATCTTGTCCCTTTGCCTCAAAAAGGAAGCGCCTGTAAGAGAATGAATCTTTTTCTAAGATGGATGGTCAGAAAAGACAGAGTTGATCCCGGAGGATGGAAGAATGTACCTTTGTCAAAATTGGTTATTCCGCTTGATACTCACATGCATAAAATAAGTCTGAAGTTGGGTCTTACCGCAAAAAAACAGGCGAACATGAATACAGCTCTTGAAATAACATCCTGCTTTAAACAACTTGTTCCTGATGATCCTGTAAAATATGATTTTGTTCTGACGCGCCTCGGAATCAGGGAAGATATGGATATAAAACTGATTTGCCCTTGACATACAACGGACTCTTCTTTAAGCTCCTCATTTGAAAAAACGAAGGTTTAGCAATAAATTATTATCTTCGACAACCATTCCAGGTTCAACAGTTCAGAGTTAATGGCCTTAGGAGTTGAACTTTGAACCCCAAACCCTTGAACGGTGAGTATCTTTGTAAAAATGAAACCGATTGTAGGATTTTTAAATCAGGAAGGGTTTTTAAAGAGCCTGTTCGAATCGATTCCTTGCGGAGTCCTTATCGTTGATGGTGACAGACGAATTTTGGCGGTGAACAACGTACTGGAACAGACATTTGGAATTTCCGAAGCAGAGGTAATGGATCATCGCGGCGGTGAAGCATTAAGATGCGTGAATGCATTTAAGAACCCAAAAGGATGTGGGTTTGCTGAAGAATGTATCACCTGTGGGGTTCGCAACACAGCGCTTGAGGCTCTTTCAGGAAATCAAATACACAGGAAAAAGACAACGTTTCAGTTGTTGGTTGACGGGAAAACAAATGATCTGCAATTGCTTATAAGCGCTGCTCCCTTCGACCATGAGGGTCAACGGTTGGCGGTCATTGTTCTTGAAGATATGACCGAGTTGAGCACCCTTCGGCGGCGCCTGAAAACAGATCAGAGCTTTGCGGGGATTATCGGACATGATGCTAAGATGCAGGAACTATTCGAAACCATAAGAGAGGTTGCAGAAGTCGATGTTCCTGTTTTTATTCAGGGGGAAAGCGGAACGGGGAAGGAGCTGGTTGCTGCGGCAATTCACAACGAGGGCATTCGTGCAAAAAAACCCTTTGTGCCGGTCAACTGTGGTGCGCTGCCCGAGGGATTGTTGACAAGCGAATTGTTTGGACACGTGAAAGGTTCCTTCACCGGGGCGTTGCGTGATAAGAAAGGTCGTTTTGAATTGGCAAACGGCGGCACCCTGTTCCTGGACGAAGTGATTGATTTGCCCAAGGATATGCAGTCAAAACTGTTGCGAGTGCTGCAGGAAGGAACATTCGAGCGGTTGGGTGACGAGAAAACCAAATCCGTGGACGTCCGTATTATTAGTGCCGCCAATCGCGATCTGAAAAACGAAGTAAAAAGGGGTAATTT
The DNA here is from genome assembly GCA_034658755.1 of Thermodesulfobacteriota bacterium. Classification (GTDB taxonomy): domain Bacteria; phylum Desulfobacterota; class Desulfobacteria; order Desulfobacterales; family UBA11574; genus S5133MH16. The sequence continues at coordinate 1,933 of JAYEFV010000414.1, forward strand.
TCGCGATGATCTATACTACCGCATCAATGTCGTTCCCATCTACATGCCGCCCCTCAGAGAGCGAAAAAACGATATTCCGCTTCTTATTGATCACTTTTTCAGCAGGATTGTAACGGATGGGAGTCGAGATTATCCGGAAATTTCTGATGACGCCGTGTCCCTGTTGATGGACTACCATTGGCCGGGCAATGTCAGGGAGCTCGAAAACGCCATTCAGTTTGCCATTGTCAAATGCAGAGGCCGGATGATTTTACCCAAA
>JAYEFV010000415.1:0-2190 GCA_034658755.1 Thermodesulfobacteriota bacterium
GGGAACGCGGTCGGTCTTTTCGTAACGCATTGTTTTTAAAAAGCGTTCGCGACTCGTCATGTGCGTACTAATCTGGAGATCCATTTCAAAATTTAGATTTTACCGTACAATTGACACTGCTTATGCAGATATCAAGCTGCGGGCCATAGAAACAGCACCGGCGGCATCCGGACTGTACCCATCGGCTCCGATTCCAGCTGCAAAAGACGCGGTCACCGGTGCGCCGCCGACCAGAGTCTTCAAACTGCTGCCGCCTTTGGCCCTGACATCGGCAACAACCGCTTCCATCTCCGCCATGGTCGTGGTTAGCAGAGCGGAGAGGGCAACGATATGCGCCTGATATTTTTTAGCAGCAGCGAGGAACTTGCCCTTACTGACGTTCACACCCAAATCTATGACTCTATATCCGGCACACTCCAGCATCATGGCCACCAGGTTCTTGCCGATGTCGTGATTGTCGCCCTTGACAGTGCCAATTACGATGGTACCTTTAGCCTTGATGTCTGAACTTGCCAAATGGGGCCCGAGAACTTCAAGGCCGGCGTGCATGGCCTCGGCCGCCATTAGCATCTCCGGCACAAAAAAATCGCCCGCACTAAATTGCCTGCCGACCTCATCCATAGCGGCAATTAGAGCTTGGTCGAGGATCGCCAGTGCGTCCGCGCCCTGATCCAGATGGGCTCGTACCAGTTGGGCGGTCTTTTCCTGATCGAAATCAAGGACCGCGTCGATTATGGCTTTGGCTTCCATGAATACCTTAATATTGGGTTAAATCACATAAATGAGTCCGGAGCAGACTTGAGCCCATTATATTTCAAGTTCTGAATGATTTTTGTGACCGGACCACTTAGGCAGATCATCGTTTATATCCATAACCCGCAAACCATAAAAGATATGACACGTTGGTTTGAATTTCGTTGGAACTTTTGATACACCCCCAAAATTAAAAAGTGATGGAAACGCAAGCCACATATTACGTCCTTCATCGGCAATGAGGGTGCCACACAAAGCACAACTGACTTTGCAAGGAAGAATTCTCTCGTGTTTATTGAGTTCACTGTTGTAAAAGTTCAGGTGATCAATGCCTTTCGTAATTCTGACGTCATGTTTGTGAAATATAGCTGCCCATTGCATAGGAGCCCCATGCAGTTTTTGACATGCCAAACAATGACATATTTTTGCATCTACAGGATCCGAGCACACTTCGTACTGTACCGCATCGCAGTAGCAACTTGCACGATATTTGGCTGTAAAATTAACATCTGTAATCGACGCATAATTTGATCCAAATTCTTTTTTCATGATAATCATACCTTACTTGAGCGAAAGTCGAGGATGCCCCAGATCCAAGGCGTCCTGGAAGTCCTGAAGCCCACGTAGATAAAAAAATGTAAATAATTAATATTAATATGCGACCCCCATGTTTTTCTTTTTCAAAATGATTCATGCAGTTTTTAGGTTAAAAAGCAATGTCGAAGTAAATATGTCTTACTGTTTTGGCTCGTAGATAATGCTGATCCGGGGCGGTGGTTCTCGATCGGCTAATCCCAGGATCACATACCGCAGAGAAGAACCTCGGCCTTCATTTTGTCCAGGATTGATACACATCGTACTTCCTGAGAATGAACGAATCGAACCGGATCTATTCGGAGACCCGTGAATATGCCCGTGCAATGACACGATGAGTTGATTTTTGTTAGACCATTTTTCGATAAATCGTTTTATGCTGATGCTGCCCACATGCAACCCATTGTCCAGGATATCGAGATGTGTAAAATATGGCGGAGAATGAGAAACAAAGATAAATGGTCTGGTGATGATTTTCGATAAATGTGCCAGATCCTTTTCAATTGTGTCATCCGATGCTAAATTGATAAAAGTTTCTTCTAACCCGCCACTGTAGGAAGTGTATCCATCTAAACGAATCTGGTTGCCTTTTGCGAAAGGCATTTCAACTGAATCGGGTTTTTCCCAATCTTTCCTTGTAAAAGGTGTTGGCGGAACATTCATGTAGCCGATAATATCAACATTATCGGTCAGTTTATGTTTTCTCATATGTAACAAATATAGCAGTTTACCGTCGTGATTTTCCAAAATATATCGATTCCCGATAAAATCGTCATTTGCAAAATCTAAATAAATTGGAATGTCCCGCTGCTTTCTGAATTCCTTAATGGCTGGAATAAAGAT
>JAYEFV010000416.1:0-9107 GCA_034658755.1 Thermodesulfobacteriota bacterium
TTTTCGAAACCCGGCTGACTGCATGTGATACCGCTGATTCGCTGATCTTGAATTGCTCTCCAATTTCCTTAAGATGCACAGATGTATATCTATGCCATAAATACTGTTTGACATCCCTCGACAGCCTCCCTTCTGAAAACATTTTGTCTACAGCTTCAAAGATTTCATCCATGGAAGCTTCTTCTGTAAACGCCTTTGTCGCCGGAATCTCCTTGTTGGTCTCTTTGATTTTTACAAAATTCTTTTTAACATACTCAATAAAACCTCTGTCTCCAAGTATTGTTGACGCAAACACTTCTTTAAGCGGACTTTCATACTCCTTACCTTCAAGACCGCTGACAATTTTTTGTATTCTCTTTTGGTTACATAATACTCCTGCTTGAGAAAATGTTGAAATTTATCAAATAGTGCGTATACTGGAACGCTTTTAATCCGCCAAAAATCCAGATCCACAGAGTAGCGTTTCAGCTCGTGGCATAGGCGGAGCATACTACCGCCGCCGAACACCAGAGGTTCTAATAGTCGTTCGTTTTTAAGTTTTTCCAAAACCTCTATTTCAAAGATTTCATGCTTCTCGAAAATATTCATTTTTGTTTAAAAAACTTTGTGTTTTCAATGGAAACAATCGGGCCATATATTCAATCTTTTCCGGATTCAATTTGCTGAAATCAATGGATGAGTGTGATTTTGTCAAATAATTTTTTCTTTGTAATACTGTCAAAATATTGACTGCCCATTGAGCAACCCATCCCCTAAGCTCTATCATCGAATTTTTGCTAAATTGCATCTTTTTGATTTTAATGCACTTTTTGGCCACAATCTTATGCTGACACTTGTGGCATGTGTCTTGCAAGTTTCTAAATCTGATAAAAACCCTTCTCACAACAGCAGGAAACAATCGTGAATATAAGCGACTTAAACGGCCACTTTCCCATACTTGTTGCAGAGGATGATCCGATTGCCAGGAAGATTCTGGAAAAAATTCTTATCAAGGAAGGTCATAAAGTTGTATCTGTAGAAAACGGTCGCAAGGCATTTGACCTGTTTAAAGAAAGATTTTTTCCAATTATTCTGACAGATTGGATGATGCCTGAAATGAACGGCATTGAATTATGCAGAGCCGTCAGAAATCAACAAGCCTCAGGATATGTTTTCATCATTATTTTGACATCTAAAGATTCAAAAGACGATATTGTTACAGGTCTGAATTCCGGAGCAGACGATTATGTGAGCAAACCGTTTAACCCTCCCGAGCTCAAAGCTCGCATAAAAACATGTATGCGGATTCTTGAGCTGGAAAAATCACTTAAAGAAGCCAATGAAAATATAAGGATCTTGTCCATCACCGATCCTCTCACAAAGTGTTATAATAGGGGATATATTACCGAACGCCTGCCCCATGAAATTCAGAGGGCGATAAGATACAAGCGCGCGTTATCCATAATACTGTGCGATATTGATCATTTTAAAAAGATAAATGATGGGCACGGGCACCAGGTCGGTGATCAGGTATTAATTGAATTTGTGCATTCAATTAATAAAGTGATCCGGCAAGATGTGGACTGGATAGCCAGATACGGTGGTGAAGAATTTCTAATTGTACTTCCGGAAACACACCCTGAAAACGCCTGTATTCTTGCAGATCGACTTCGCAGCACTATTGCCGCACATAACTTTGTTTTTCAGGAAAAAGCCATTCACATCACATCCAGTTTTGGAATATCCGGTTTTAATTCTGCAACACCTTGTGAAAATATATCACCTGAAGCCATGATCAATATAGCGGATAAATGCCTTTACCAGTGTAAACTTGAAGGCAGAAACAGGGTCAAGGCAGGATATGTGGACAAGGCTCAAAGCCCAATATTTAACGATAAACGATTAATATCAAATGATCAATGACTGATATCCGGTAAAAAGCGAGGAAATAGATTATGAACAATTTAACAGAGCCGATCGATATGGCAGAAGTAATGGGAATTTTAGATGGTGACAAAGAGCTTTTAATAGAATGCTTTGATGAACTTTTAAATTCAATGCCCCAGACACTTGCCGAAATTCAAAGCGCTATTGAACAGGGTAATGCATTAAGCCTGGATGAAGCAGCCCACAAGCTCAAAGGTTCTCTGATATATATGGCTGCCGCTCATGCCGCTGATGTTGCTTATCAGCTTGAAACCATGGGCAAGGAACAAAACCTTGGATCAGCAGATGACACGTTCAAGACTCTTAGTTATGAATGTGAAAAGGTTAAGGAGTTTATGAAGCAGTACAAAGAAGGGACATAAATAGGAAATTTTGGGGTTCAAGCTTGTCAGGGATAAGTGCCCTGACATAACATACGTCACAAGTTAGTTCGCTTCGCTCACAATTGGCCTCCGGCCCGTAGGGCCTACGCCACGGAGGGAATGATGGAATATTGGAACAGAGGAATATCATCTTTTTAAAATCAGCATTCCAATATTCCATTATTTTTACCCCGTGAAACTTTTTTTCTATTTCACTGGGGCCATGCCCGAGATAAAAATATAATTCTAATAAAGAGCTTTATTTTCAATAAATTGTAGAATTCCCGAGACGTTTTAATTATAGAATTAGAGCATTCTGTTATGAAAGTTTATGTGGCAAGACAGCCTATTTTCAAAAAAAACAAAAAATTGTACGGATATGAGCTCCTTTTCCGGGGAGGTATGTCGAACGTCTTTCCGGAGATAGATGGTGATACGGCCACATCCGAACTTCTGTCCAACAGTTTCTTTAATATTGGAATTGATAAGTTGACCGGCGGAAAAGTGGCATTTATCAACTTTACGCAAGAGTTGCTGATCAGAAAAATACCCATGATGTTTCCCGTCGAAAATATGATGGTGGAAATATTAGAGGACGTAAGCCCCAATAAAGAGGTTGTTAGTGCCTGCCTTGACATCTCCGGGGCCGGCTATGCAATCGCTCTGGATGACTTTGTCTTTAAAAACGAACTCAAGCCTTTGATCAAGCTGGCTCACATAATTAAAATCGACTTCATGCTCAGCCCAATTGAAGAAATCAGGCAACTGGTGAACATGTTAAAAGGCTATAAAATTAAATTGCTTGCCGAAAAAATAGAGACATACGATGAATTTGAAAAGGCTTCATCAATGGGGTTTACTTATTTTCAGGGATATTTTTTCAGCAAACCTGAAATCCTTTCGGGCAAAGAGATTACTCCTTCCAAAGTCACTCTGTTGCAGATAGTCGGCGAAGCAAACAAAAAAGACTGCAGTTTTGATAAACTGGAAAAACTCATTAACAGGGATGTATCGATTTCCTACAAACTATTACGTTATATAAACTCGGCGTTTTTTAAACGGGTTTGCGAAATCTCTACTATCAAGCATGCCATTGTTTTATTGGGGGAAAAAGAAATAAAGCGATTTATTTCTCTGGTTACAACATCAGAACTTGCTTCCGATAAGCCTGATGAGCTTGTCCGGACATCCATTATTAGAGCAAGGTTTTGTGATCTTTTGGGTATAAACAGCCGGAACGGAACAGACGTTTCAGAGCTTTTTCTAATGGGCCTTTTTTCCCTTATTGATGCCATGCTCGATAATACCATGGAAAATATAATGAAAGACCTTCCTCTTTCGAAAAATATCAAACAGGCTCTGATAGAGGCAAAGGGTGAGCTTGTCGATTATTTAAGCTTTGTTTCTTATTATGAAACAGCAAATTGGGACCAATGCTCTTTAATAATTTCAAAGATTCGTGTGGACGAGGATAACATCCCGGAATTTTATCAAGATGCTGTGAACTGGGCGGATTCTTATATCACCTAAGGGTTCGCGCAAATTGCTCTCATTCATAGATTCGATGCTTATCGTGTTATCCAGCCGCAATATGAAGCCACAGGGAAAAAGTCACCGCCGACAATATTGTACTTGCTGAAAGGGCTGCCACCGCAAAAGCTGTATCGCCGTTCATTTCCTTTGCCATTACATAGGTTATTGTGGCTGTGGGCGATGCCAGCAGGATAAGACCGGGCAGGTAGTCCTGGAGTGCCAGGCCGAATGCACGATATAAGGTAAAACCCAGGCCGGGAAGCAGGAACAGTTTCATAAAGCTTGAACAAAGAACTCGAAGTATCCTCAACTGCATCAATTCAAAAGAAAGAGAGGCTCCGATAACCAGCAATGCCATGGGGAGTGCAAGACCGCTTAAAATATTGAGACTGCGGTCGATAACAAGAGGAACCCGTAATCCTGTCAGGGAAAACACTATCCCGCCTATTGCGGACAAAATAACAGGATTGCCCAGTATTCTCATAACCACACTCAGCTTATTTTCTGGTACTGAAGTATTGGCTGAATTTAACTGAAGAACGACGACTGCAAGAAAATTCTGCAATATCATTATAAACCCGGCAATGATACCGGCCCGCACAAATCCTTCATTACCAAGAGAATAGTATGCAACGGCAAGACCGATATACCCCAAATTCCCATGAAAGGAGGACTGAATAAAAGTACCCAGCTCCCTTGGCCTTATACGACTCATTAATCCCACCCCCCAGGCCACCGCAAAAACAACCAGAACAGAAAGCAGGGTAATAAACAAAACTTTAATATCAAACCTTGCTTTTAAGGAGGCTTTGGAGATCGCATGAAAAATCATGGCGGGAATTGCCAGATAATAGACAAGACGGTTTGCGGGATCTAAAAATTCAAAGGGAATAAATCCTTTCCAGCGGGCAAACCATCCAAGGATGATTATGGCAAATATCGGGATTATGGTGGTTACAATATTCATATTGACTGTTTAATCCATTTATATTATTAATTTTTTCCAGTGAAACGACAATTCAAAGAAAAAAGTGTCCTTTTTTGCCGAACATTTCATGTACGCGTCGCCGGATGCCGACTTAGGGTCAAAAGCATTGATCTTCGGTCAGACTCATTTGCAACGGACCGCCCTACACTGGTTTTCCTACATGAAGGCCTTGGCTGTATCGAGCTCTGGCGGGATTTCCCGGAAGCACTCTGTGAAGCGACCGGCTGCTCCGGATTGGTATACGACAGAAAAGGTTATGGGGGGTCAGAGAAATTTGAAGGTCCATGGCCGCCGGACTACCTGCAGAAAGAGTCTTCAACATACCTACCCGCACTGTTAAAGAAATGTAATATTGACCACACTGTTCTAATCGGACACAGCGACGGCGGTACCATTGCATTAATCACCGCCGCCATTCATGGCAACCTGGTTTGTGCTATAATTACAGAAGCAGCACACATCTTTGTTGAAGAACAAACAATTACAGGCATCCGTAAAGCTCTTGAAGCGTTTGAAACAACACCTTTAAAGGAAAAACTCGCCCGCTATCATAAAGAGAATACAGAAACGATTTTCTGCCGCTGGGCGGACAGATGGCTTTCACCCGAATTTTTGAGCTGGAATATTGAAAGATATCTTCCTAAAATCATCTGCCCAATCCTTGTGCTTCAGGGTGAAGATGATGAGTATGGAACGCCTGCCCAAATCCAAGGCATTGTCGGCCATGTATCCGGACCTGCCTATTCAAAACTGATACCGGACTGCGGGCATGTCCCCCATTATCATGCAAAAAATGCTGTTTTATCCGAGATGACACAATTTATAAGGACAATTGTTTCATAAAAATCAACCGTTTAGCTCTTTGAAGCAAAATGATTTCAATAAAGCTTCGAGTACAATAAAAAAGGCCCTTTCTTTTCATGCAGGGCCTTTTGATATTAAGATTGGAGGGACGGTTATTCTTTCACTTCGGAATCTCCTCCATCATCTTCGGCCATTTTAGCTTCAGGTTCTTTGGATTCCGTTTCTTCTGATTCAACAGGCGCCTCAGCCTTTTCCTCAAATTTTTCATCTAAATCTTCAGCAGTCGATTCGGGTTTTACTTCTACTTCTTTTTCTTCAACCACATCCTCTTTTTTATCTACCATGCCTTTTTCTTCTTCAGCCGTTTTTTCTTCCGATGCAGTCTCTTTTTTATCTTCATCTTCTTTCTTTTCGGAAACCTGCTTTTTCTTTACAGCAACTTTGGCTTTCTTTTTTCTTTGTTTCTTCTTTTTCCCCTCTTCGTAATGAATCAGCTCTATCAAGGAAATCGGCGCTGCATCACCGGGCCGTCTCCCGAGTTTAACAATCCGGGTATAACCGCCGGATACGGAGCCGTACCTTTCGGCAGCTTCCGCAAACAGCTTAAAAACCACGTCCTTTTCCCTTATGATCGAAAGCGCCTGGCGCCTTGCATGAACATCACCTCGTTTTGCCAGCGTAATCAAATTATCGGCCCATCGCCTTAATTCCTTTGCTTTGACATCAGTTGTACGGATACGCTCATGTTTAAAGAGAGATGTAACCATATTTCTGAACATGGCAGTCCTGTGACTACTCGTTCTATTTAATTTTAAACCGGCTTTTCGATGTCTCATGGAACAAACTACTCTCCTTCCTCTATATCTTCCTCAGGCGGCTCAAATCCTTCCAGCTTCATCCCAAGAGAAAGATCCATTTCACTTAAGACTTCTTTAATCTCATTTAGAGATTTTCTTCCAAAGTTTTTGGTTTTTAGCATCTCTGCCTCGGTTTTGCTTACCAGCTGATAAATTTTGACGATGTTGGCATTCTTAAGACAGTTTGCACTGCGTACGGAAAGTTCAAGTTCTTCAACGCTTTTATAAAGATTCTCATTAAATTTAATCTTTTCCTTCTCTTCGACCTTTTTCTCAGGTTCCGGTTCAAGATCTTCGTCAAAATTAATAAAATTAGTCATCTGCTCCTTTAAAATCTTAGCAGCATATGCAACAGCATCCTCAGGCAAGACACTCCCGTCTGTCCAGACCTCTAAGGTAAGTTTGTCATAGTCGGTTTTCTGGCCGACACGGGCATTGCCCACCACATAGGTTACCCGTTTAATAGGTGAGAAAACCGCATCTATCGGTATTGTCCCTAAGGGTGCGTCTTCATCCTTGTGTGCTTCGGATACAGAATACCCTTTTTCTGTTTTGACGGTCATGGTCATCTTCAATTTTGCGCCATCCGAAAGTGTTGCAATATGCTGATCAGAATTTATCACCTCACATCTTCCGTCATCGCTGATGATATCCCCTGCGGTAACTTCACCTTTTCCCTCCGCATCAATGCGGACTGTTTTCGGTTCAGGATCGAAAACCTTAAAGCGCACCTCTTTTAGATTTAGGATGATTTCGTAGACATCTTCGTATATGCCTTCAATAACGCTGAATTCGTGCATAACGCCATCAATCTTTATAGATACAATAGCGGCTCCATAAAGAGAAGAAAGTATGATCCTCCTTAAAGAGTTCCCAATTGTTATGCCAAATCCCCTTTCAAGAGGTTCACAAACGAACTTGCCGTAAGAAGACTTACTGGTTACCTGGACCTTTTCCGGCTTTATCATCTCTTGCCAGTTAATGCACATGAGCTCATTCGATGACATTATTATATCTCCAAATTTTAGTCTCAGAGGTTGATCAGAAAGATATGTGAAAGGCGATATTGGATGTGCGATTATCTTACATTCAACATCTCATATCCCAGATCTCACTTTACTTGGAATAAAGCTCCACTATAAGTTGCTCCTGAATGGGAGTTGTTATATCTTCACGGGTGGGAAAACTTTTTACAATCCCTTTAAAATTCTCTTTTTCCAAATCAAGCCATTGTGGAACGCCTCGCCGCACCACGAGATCGAGTGAATCTTCCATGGCCTGAATCTTACGGCTTTTCTCCCGGACTTCGACCACATCACCTATTTTAATAAGGTATGACGAAATATTAACTTTCCTGCTGTTAACAAGAAAGTGATTGTGTCCCACAAAATGGCGACCTTGACTGCGAGAATTAACAAATCCCAGACGATAAACCACATTGTCAATCCTACGCTCCAGCATTACCAGTAAATTTATTCCGGTTATGCCTCTCTGGTTATCTGCCCTCTTGAAAAACAGATGAAACTGTTTTTCTGAAAGCCCGTACATACGTTTTACTTTCTGTTTTTCTCTTAGCTGAATTCCGTAGTCTGAAATTTTTCTTCCACGGCGCTGGCCGTGCTGACCCGGCGGATAACTCCGTCGATCAAAAGCACATTTGTCGGAATAACAACGATCTCCTTTGAGAAACATCTTTAAGTTTTCGCGCCGACAAAGTCGGCATACCGAACCTATATATCGTGACAAGTATTCCCCCCTAGTTTCTTATTTATAAATTTTGTAATTTTTGTGGCAAATTTTTCTAAAAATTATGACTCCCTTAACGAAAATAATTGTATATTTTCAATTGAATATTTAAGGATTTTCTCTAATTTTATTTTTATAAACAAAAACAATGGGGCAAAGCAACCACATTAAATAGTCAATCGTAAATAATCAATAATCAATTTTTTAAACCCTGCGTCGTTTTGGCGGCCGACAGCCATTATGTGGTATGGGTGTCACGTCTTTAATCATCACAACATTGAATCCTGCGGCCTGCAGCGATCGAAGGGCTGACTCTCTACCGGATCCAGGACCTTTGACATACACCTCAACATTTTTCATCCCATGCTCCATTGCCTTTTTTGCTGCATCTTCCGCTGCAAGCTGAGCAGCAAATGGAGTGCTCTTTCGCGATCCCTTAAAGCCCTGAACACCCGAACTGGACCAGGCTATAACATTTCCGGCAGGATCTGTAATGGTAACGATCGTATTATTAAACGTCGACTGGATATGTACAACACCGGTCGATATATTTTTCTTTTCTCTCTTTCTGGCCCGTATTTTTTTTTTCGCCATGTATTATGCCTCTGCCTTTTTACTGGTTTACTTCTTTTTAACTCCACCTTTTTTCTTTATAGCAGACCGTTTCGGTCCTTTTCGCGTACGTGCATTTGTGCTTGTCCGTTGTCCCCGCACCGGAAGAGATTTTCGATGGCGAAGCCCACGATAAGACCCCAGATCCATCAATCTCTTTATATTCATAGAGACTTCTGTGCGAAGTTCTCCCTCAACTTTGTATTCACTGTCGATTACTTTCCGGATTCTATTAACATCAGACTCTGACAAATCATCTGTCTTGGTATCCAGATTAAT
>JAYEFV010000417.1:0-9090 GCA_034658755.1 Thermodesulfobacteriota bacterium
AAAGGGTATATTTTCCTTCTTCTGGAGAACAGCCGGTCTTGCAACTTCTCCGACCCTGCCCGGAAGGATACAGTTTATCATAAAACCGATCATCAAAGGATGAAATGCCTGCCAGAAACTTACTTTGGCCGATGATTCCAGTATGATCTGCCATCGAAAAACTCTTAAAACAAAACTTGTTAAAACAAGCAAAACAGCTGGAAATATCCAAACGTAATTGATTGAAATAAGATAACCTAAAAGATCGGAAACCGGCACGTTTCTGAATGCCAGATAAAGTGCCAGTGCGGATATTGTTATCCCTGTTATCAGATAAATGGCTATGTTCTTTTTCATAAGATATATTATAGATCTGGTCAAAATAAGAAAGCTTGAGGATTATCAAGACAGGATTTTGCGCGTCTTTACGATATCTTTTTTTATCTGATCAGACAATTCGGAAATATTTGAAAATTTTTTTTCATCTCTGATGCGTTGTATAAAGTTAACACGGATTTTCCGGTCGTATATATTTTCATTAAAGTCGAGAATATGAACTTCCACGGAAAAGACCTGGTCGCCGAAAGTGGGGCTATAGCCGATATTGGCAACTCCTTTGTGTCTATTATTTCCGAATTCCACGGTGACGGCATAGACTCCGGTTTTTGGGCACAGTTCATCATGAAGGATAATATTTGCAGTCGGGAACCCTAGAAGCCTCCCCCCCCTGTTGCGTCCGATTGTAACAACACCTCTGATCTGGTAATGACGCCCCAACAGTTTTTGGGCTTCAGCCACCTTGCCCGCCATTACAAGTTCGCGCGTCCGGGTGCTGCTGATTCTATCAGAGCTTTTATTTAACGTGAGTATCCAATCGGCCACGATTACTTCAAATCCAAGAGTTTTAGAATAGGTTTGTAAAAGCTTGATATCCCCTTTACGATTTTTACCAAAAGTATAATCTTGCCCGACAACAATGGCTTTCATACCGATACGTGTTAACAGTATCTCCTCCACAAACTCTTTTGCCGATATGGCCGCAAATTCCATGGTAAAGGGAATACAAATAAGAACATCTATTCCTGAGCTTTCAATAAGTTCAAGTTTCTGCTCATATAGAGTTATCAATGGCGGATGGCCGTTTTGCTTTAATACCCGTACAGGGTGGGGTTCAAAGGTCATAACGATTGATGTACCGTCAATCGCGTCGGCTTTTTCTATCACCTCATGAAAAAGAGCTTGATGCCCAATGTGAACACCATCGAAATTGCCAATGGTAATCACGGCGTTATCATACGGTTTTTCAATCTTATCAATATGTTCAACTAGCTCCATTCTAACCTTTCCCGGCCAATTATGATGGTTGAATTCGAGTTTTTACGAATTCATCAATTTAATGGTCTTGACAAAATTAAAAAAAAATTAATATAAGACAACTTGCATTTTAAATCAATCTTTTTTAGATTACAGGTTTTTACATGCCGAAGTGGCGGAATTGGTAGACGCGCTAGGTTCAGGGTCTAGTGGGGGTTTCTCCGTGGGAGTTCGAGTCTCCCCTTCGGCACCACAATAAAATTAACTTGTTATATTAATAGGCTCTTTTTCTTAAGAGCCTGTTTTTTTGGGCCTATTTTTTGGTCTGGTCAACGTGTTGGTAAACATTTACAAGAAATGCCTCCAGCCGTTCAATAGCTTTCCGGGTATCATTTTTATCTACTGTGTTATAATGATCAAACATTTTTCTGGTTGAATGGCCTGTAATTTCCATTATAATCGATTCCAATACACCTGCTTTGCAAATATTAAATCAAAAAATATGTCTTAAATCTGAAATGTAAACCCGTCTTTTTTATTTCTTCCGCAAATGATTCCTGATTCATTACAAGCTCTTTTCAAACCATTTTTAATATCATTAATTGATGACATTTTAGCCCTTTTTCACAAGGGCATTTTTTTGTTTAGAAAATGTTTGATAATGATAAGATTATTTGGTTTGATTGTTGTTGTTCAATTTTAATAACTTCGTAAAAAGTTATTTTGTGAACGATATTGAGCAATTTTAATCTCAAATCGCAATTTATAGCTTCATCACCAAATGGAGGTATGTTCTGAGATATTCGAATAGATTTTGGAAATTTTTCGTATCTGTAAAACTGACTGTAATGCTTTTACTGTCATTAGCAGTCACCTCGATTGTTGGAACGGTTATTCCTCAGAATGAAAATCCTGCTGCATATTTTCGTGCCTACGGGGAGTTTGTTTACAAGCTTTTTGATCTTCTTGGCATTTTTGACATGTACCATTCCTGGTGGTTTCAGTTTTTGATTCTTTTGCTGACCATGAATATTGTTGTCTGCTCAATCGATCGGCTGTCTGCCACATGGAAGATAATATTTGTTAAAAATCCTTTATTTAATCTTCCTAGGTTCAGAACGCTTTCTCAGAAGGAGATCTTTACCGGCAAACATAGTCCCAAAGAATTGAGCACAGTCTATGAGACGTTCATTTCAAGGCAATTCGGATATACCCGTGTAGAAGAGACCGACAAAGGGTTGTGCATTTTTGCCGAGAAATGGCGCTGGACCCGTTTCGGGGTTTACATCGTGCATCTCAGTGTAATCTTGTTGTTATTAGGCGGACTGATAGGTTCGCTTTTCGGCTTTAAAGGATTTGCCATAATTCCGGAAAATGAAAAGATTGACAGCATCCGGATCAGAAATACCGGTCAGGTCCGGTCTTTGGGTTTTGAAGTTTTATGCGATGATTTTAACATCAGTTTTTATGATAACGGAACACCCAAAGAATACCGGTCAAGTTTAACCATCATTGAGCACGGCAAGCCGGTATATAAAAAAGATATTATCGTTAACGATCCTCTTCGCTATAAGGGTATCAATATATTTCAGTCCAGCTACGGTAAAATGCCCTCAGGTGCTCTTCAAAACAAGAATATTCATAAAAAAAATCCTTCGGAAGACATTACATTGAATTTTGCCAGTAAAAAATCAGGAAAGTTATATAAAATAAAGGCTGTTATCGGTAAACCGGTGGATATTCCTGAAGCTTTGGGAAAATTCGTTATTATTGAATATCAAAAATCAGCCGAATTTGGTGGCCAAAACATCGGCCGGGCCTACATGGGAATTCTGACTCCCAAAGACAAAGATCCTGTCAACATCATGCTCCCTTTGCATTTTCCGAATTTTGACAAGATGAGAAGAGGTGCCGTGCTTATTTCAGTGGCAGAGCAAGAAACAAAAAAATTTAACCCCGGTGAAAAATCAGATCAGAGGTATTATACCGGTCTCCAGATCACAAAAGATCCCGGGGTCTGGGTTGTTTACACGGGATTTATAGTGATGATTATAGGGATCTTCATCACGTTTTTCATGTCCCATCAAAGAATGTGTATCGAAATAGTGAAAAGCGGCAAAAACAGCCAAGTCATCGTTTCAGGTACGTCCAACAAAAACAAACTGGCAGTGCAAAACAGAGTGAAGAAAATTGCAGAAAAACTTATCAATTTGTAGCATTGTTCATAATGACTAAAGTGATTTGAAATTCCTCTTTTCAATCTTCAATTTTCAATCGCAAATAGTCAATTATCAGGGGATAAATAATGAACAGTTCGGTTTTATTATCAATTACGACATTTACTTACGGTCTGGCGACATTTTTTTATTTTGCCTTTTTGATTTTCAAGAAACCCCTTACGGGAAAGCTGGCCACCTGGACCGCATTAACCGGTGTTGCCGTCAACACAACAGGCATTATCATACGATGGGTGGAATCATACCGTCTCGGTATCGGTCATGCACCGCTTTCAAACATGTATGAGTCTTTGGTCTTTTTTTCGTGTACCATCGTAATTATTTATCTTGTAATCGAGCGAAAGTATAAAACTAGCGTTATTGGAGCCGTTGCCACTCCCCTCGCCTTTCTTGCCATGGCTTATGCTTCCCTGTCTCCCAATATAAATGATCGTATTCAGCCTCTGATTCCGGCATTGCAAAGCAACTGGCTGATTGCCCACGTGATTACCTGTTTTTTAGGATATGCCGCCTTTGCGATAGCTTTCGGCATGAGCCTTATGTATCTTTTTATGCAAAAAGATACAGAGGGTAAAAGCAATTTTCTTTCTCATTTTCCAAAGTCTCGTGTTTTGGATGAGTTGACGCATCAGATGGTAATGTTTGGATTTCTTTTTTTGTCTATCGGCATCATTACCGGATCTGTTTGGGCCAATTCAGCCTGGGGAAGTTACTGGTCCTGGGATCCCAAAGAAACCTGGTCTTTGATAACCTGGTTTGTTTATGCAACATTTTTGCATGCCAGGATGATGCGGGGGTGGTCCGGCAAAAGGATCGCCTATCTCTCAATCCTAGGGTTTATGGCGGTTATCTTCACCTATTTCGGGGTGAATCTGTTGCCCGGCCTGCACAGTTACGGTTCGGGATAAAAGGGGGAATTAATTATGAAAATATTTATTACCGGTGGATCCGGCTTTGTGGGCACGAATTTGTCATTTTATCTGCTCGAAAAGGGGCACAGCGTTATTGCTGTCGGCACCTCTTCAGCCCATAACGTAATCCGGCATGATAATTTTCATTATATTTCGGCGGATACTACAATCAAAGGTGGCTGGCAGGATGCGCTTAAAGATGTTGATGCAGTGATCAATCTTGCAGGAAAAAACATTTTTAAGCGATGGAGTGATAATTATAAAAAACAAATATATAACAGCCGTATTCTGACTACGCGCAACCTGGTTGAAGCCATGCCTGCCAAGAAAGAGATAATACTCTGCAGCACCTCTGCGGCAGGATATTACGGTGACGGGGCAGATGAAATTTTAAAGGAAGATGCTCTGCCCGGCAATGATTTTGCCGCGAAAGTTTGCAGGGACTGGGAAAAGGAAGCTTTTCAGGCAGAAACAAAAGGAATCCGGGTCGCTGCAATGCGTTTTGGCGTGGTTCTCGGTAAGAACGGAGGCGCCCTTGCAAAGATGGTTCCGGCGTTTAAATATTTTGCCGGCGGCCCGCTTGGAAGCGGTCTGCAATGGTTTCCATGGATTCACATGGATGATCTTAATGCCGCAATTATTTTTATACTTGAAAATCCGGATATAAAAGGCCCTCTCAATTTCTGTTCACCGAATCCGGTAAGAAACCGTGATTTTTCCAAAACCCTTGGCAAAGTTCTTAACAGACCGTCCTTTATGAAAACTCCATCCTGTATAATTCGGCTTATTATGGGGGAAATGGGGAAATCTCTTATGAACAGTCAGCGGGCGATCCCTGATAAGCTTTTAAAACATGGTTTTAAGTTTCAATATCCTGACATTAACAATGCCCTCTATAACTTAGTTCGTGCCTGAACGAAAACCCCGTTCAGGCACGATTGTTGATTTAAAAACCAAAATAAAATCCTTCGTGTCTTTGTGCCTTGGTGGCAAATATTTCTTGGTTCTCTCCGAGCCGTAGGCTTACGAGCCGGAGGCTGGCTTGTCCGGGTTAGGGTTCAGATAGAAAGTCCATAAGACCCAAAACCGCATCCTCAATATCAAGAAAGCAAAACCGGTATGCATCGTACTTAAGCCCGTACGGATCGGCGATGCCCCGCCTCTTTGAACCAAAACGGGCAAAATGCCTGATTAACTTAGTTTTGCCTTCTGCTTCCGGGAAGTCAGTCAGAAGCGTATCCTCGTGAGATTTCTCCATTACAAGAATGAGACTGGACCAGGCCACAAGCTCTTTGGACACCGATTTGGCCTTGTGCTCGGCAAGGTCTACTCCGAATTCCTCGGCAACGCGTTGTGCCATATAGGTGGCTGAATTGCCTGGAAGTGCAAGCAATCCCGCAGATTCAACAGTAATACCCTGAAGCCGCTTTTGATTTACCAACTTTGTGAAAAAGGCATGAGCAAAAGGACTTCGACAAATATTGCCGGTGCACACAAACAGGATATTAGCTTGCAGTTTGGTCATGTTTACAAACCCTAACCCGGACAAGCCGGCCTCCGGCTCGGAGAGAAATAACAAATCACAAGCATCAAATCTCAAATAAATTCCAAACTACAAGCTCCAAATTCCAAATAAGATCCACAGCCAATCGTTTTTTATTTGTTTTTTTGGTAATTGAAATTTGTTTGTTATTTGTTATTTGTTATTTGATTTTTTGCCATAAAAACATAAGAAATCAGAGTTTAGGTACTAAAATGGTTGAATTTTTGGTTGAGCAAATCATATGCTTCCGGTGAGATAATTTTCACCCAAAAATCCGTAGACAACTGGAAGCGAATCCATATCCGGAGGCTTGAATCCAAAGATAGTTCCAAGAAAAACCATTGTAATACCGAAGGTTGCACCCCAAAGCACTTCGGATTCACCCTGATATTCATGCACAAAGCATGGATAATCTTTTGTATCCGGGTTTTTCCTGTTTTCATGGGGTGTTGCAATATGTAATCGATAACGCGCATAATTGGAAGTGGTCAACAGATTTTGGAGGGGAATATAAACGACACGTTCCACTTCCCGGTTCGGAAAAAACTGCTTTTGACGTCCGCTCCAGCAAACCATTGGATAGATTACCTTGTGGAACATGACAAGTTGCTGGGACGGCAGAGGTCCCAGAAACTTCACTCCCAGAGGGTTCAAACGCATTTCCTCAAAACCCTCCCGTAAACAGGTGGCAAAAAGCAACGCCAGTCTTCGTGCCTCCTTGTGCCGCTTTTTACGCCAAAGTGACCAGTAAGGCCAACGGGATAGTGGAGAACCACTCAGATATAAAAGCTTTGCAAGATAAGAATCCAGACCGGAAGAGATACTTCCGCCCGGACAGCAAAGGTCTCCCGGTTGTTTTACCTTTAAGGATCGTTTCGTTAAAATCAGACAGGGCGTTGGAGAAAATCCTTTTCCCTCGCAATTTGGACCGAGCAGAAACAGCACCGCAGATGTGATAAATGAATCTGTAACGCCTTTTGGAAAAACGATATCATTGTGGTTTCTTTTTTGAAGCGCGTACATAATCTTTTTAATAAATGCTTGAGAGTTTCCTAAAGAATTTTTCATCTAATCTAACCCCCGGATATCGTCAAATATTTACTCATTTATTTCATTCTTGAACTTTTTGCAAGTTTGCGTTAAGTCTCACTTTAAAAAAGATAAAGGAGTTATAAGATGCATGGAAAACTGTCTGATGACTTTTACAATTGGCTTGTGGATTTGCGTCGCTGGTTCCACCGGTTCCCGGAACCGGCTTACAAGGAAAAGAAAACCTCCGCCAAAATTTGCGAAGTGCTTGATGAGTTCAAAGTTCCTTTCCAAGCAGGTGTGGGGGGAACCGGTGTTGTAGCAAAGGTCAGCGCAAGTCAACCGGGACCTCTGGTGGCTTTTCGGGCGGATATGGATGCCCTTCCTCTAGAGGAAAAAAATGATATCCCTTACAAATCGCAGCATCAGGGATTCATGCACGCCTGCGGTCATGACGGGCATACCACCATTGCCCTCGGTGTAATACGATGGCTCATGGAAAACAGATGGCGTCAGAACGGTTCCGGTGAAATCCTCTTTATTTTCCAACCTGCTGAAGAAGGCGGAGCCGGCGCCAGGGCCATGCTGGACACCGGCATTTTCGACTCGGAACCTGTGGAGGCAGCTTTTGCCGGGCATATGTATCCCGAATTTGCTGTGGGACATATCGGAATAGCCCCTGAAATCAGTAATGCGGCTGCGGATACACTCTTTATTCGATTAAGAGGCAAAGGTGGCCACGGCGCACATCCCCATCATTGCAAAGATCCTATTGTCGCGGGAGCCCATCTTGTTACACAACTACAGTTTCTTATCAGCCGGGAGCTTCCGCCCCTTGAAAGCGCAGTCATAACCATCGGACGTTTTCAAGCCGGAACGGCTTCAAATATCATACCGGAAGACGCCGTTCTTGAAGGAACCCTCAGAACCCTGCAGCCGGACATTCGCAAACATATTATCAGACGCCTTGAAGAACTGGTCAAAGGTGTGGCCCAGTCTTGCGGCATCCTGGCAACGCTTGAAGTTAAAAAGGGGTATCCCGTGCTGATCAATGATTCTGAGCTGGTTAAGCACACTGTTGCTTGCGCCGGAGAAATTTTGGGGGCTGACAAAGTCCACAGCGGACTTCCCAGAATGGGAGCCGAGGATTTTGCCTACTTTTGCCAAAAGTGGGGCGGGGTAATGGTAGGACTGGGATGCCACGATCCACTCAAAGGCTTTCGATACGGTCTCCATTCTCCATATTTCAACATTGACGAAAGGGCCCTGGAAGTAGGAACCCGTCTTTTCGCACATGTTCTTACTCAATATATAGAAAGAAAAAAAAGACGGTTATGATTTTTTCTGGTTAATCCGGGCTACGGTCAGGATCTAGAAACCGTTATCGTGTTGAAACCTTCAGATAACTCCGCCAGTTTTTGGCCGCTTACCTCGATACCCAGTCCTGGACCATTAAAAGAAAAAGATGAACATCGAACATCGAACGTCCAACATCGAACATTGAATGGAAAAGATGAAGAAACAGAAGAATTAATTAAGCTTTTTGTTACGAGTATCAAAACGGCCTCCGGCCCGTAGGGGCCTACGCCCCGGAGGGCTGAAAAGAAAAAGAAATAGCTGTTGAATGTTTGTTTTTCATTCGATTTTAGAATAATTTGAGGAGCGGAGCGACATCATTATTCGACGTTCGACGTTCAATGTTCGATGTTGGACGTTCATCTTTTAATATGTTCGACGGTAACGTTTTTTTCCAGCAAGAATTCATCATAAGAACCGTCACAGTATTCGGCATTACCGCAAACAAGGCATAAAATCCTGCCGCCGGCCCAAAGAATGCCGGACTCACCCAACCAATCGCACTCCTTTATTATTTCAAATCGGAACGATCCGGTATTTGATCCCATGGAAGGCGGTGGATTCCGGAAACTTTAAATAATTGACAACAGAGCCAGTTTCAAAACGCCCCCTTTTTCCCAATCTCTGCGTCAGGCTCAAATTTTAACCCGCCACCGAACTTTGGCAGGTTAATCCTCAAAATACTCCAGGTTTTCCTGTGGTTAAAATTTTCGCCTTCCTT
>JAYEFV010000418.1:0-2180 GCA_034658755.1 Thermodesulfobacteriota bacterium
CCAAACCCTTGTATTCAAGGTTAAGAGAAAGTTTCTGCTGTTTGATCAACCGGGTGATCGATAGTATATCCTTAGGGAAATTCTGTACAAATTGAAACAACTCTATTGCAAGTCTGAAGATATCACCTCTAATCCTCCGGGGAGATAGTCTGGCAAGTTTTACTTCTTTTATAAACGGTTCTGCCTGCTTTATCATATCAAAGTCCGGATCGAGCATGAGGCCCACGCCTTCTACGGCGCTGAAAGCCTTTAGCATGAGGAAGATATCAGGCGGAATCCTGAGGCGATGCTGTAAAGCCAGCCCAAGAAGATTATTCAACAGTTTACCGATTTTAATATCTTTTAAAGGTTTATAAAGATGCCGACCCATGAAATCGGCAACATCCTTTTCAAGCAAGCGAATATCGGGATCTTCATCCCAATAGGTTAATTTCAAAAGAATCTGCGTTGCCCGAGATTCATTCCGGGTAACAACACTTTCGGCCAAATCGCTAAAGTCTTCTCTGGTACGCCGGTCAACAGACCCTGTCATACCAAAGTCGAGCAGACAGATCACATTGTCGGGGAGTACAAAAATATTTCCTGGATGCGGGTCGGCATGAAAAAAGCCATGTTTAATTATCTGCTTTAAAACAATATCTGCACCACGGGCGGTAATTATTTTTCTGTCAAGTCCTGCTTTTTCCAGCCGATCGATTTCAGATACCTTGATTCCTTCCACAAGCTCAGTCGTAAGTATAGATTCAGTGGTTGTATCCCGAAAAACTTTTGGAACATAGATGGTAGGGTCATTTAAAAAATTACGTGCAATCCGTTCCATATTTGTTGCTTCAATAGTATAATCCATCTCCTTTTCAAGCGTTTTGGCAAATTCCTCGACAATTTTAATAGGTTGGTGTAGGGACATCTCTTCTATATGACGTTCCATAAGCGTTGCCAGATGAAGCATAATTTCAAGGTCGACTTCTATGATCTTTTTAATGCCGGGGCGCTGAACCTTAACAGCCACTTCTTCGCCGTCTTTTAATATTGCCCTATATACCTGCCCTATGGAGGCTGACGCAAGGGGAGCTTTTTCAAAAAATTCAAAAATATCTTCCGGTGGAGCCCCCATTTCTGATTCAATAATCTTGCTTACCTCACTAAAAGGGCTGGACGGCACATTATCCTGAAGTTTTGACAATTCTTTTATAAAATCGACCGGCACAAGATCGGGACGGGTGGAAAGAATTTGCCCAAATTTTATATAAGTAGGCCCCAGCTCTTCACAAGCCATTCTTACTCTTTCCGCTCTGGAAAGCTTTTCAAGACGGCTGCGCCGATTTTTTGAAATCAGCTGAAGACCGATTTCAATGTACTGCTCTATCTTTAAAAGTTCTATCAGGTCTCCAAAGCCATACTTAAAAAAAACCGTTAAGATCTGGCGATAACGGGCAAGATGGCGGTATGTTCGGCCGACCACGCCTATTTTTCTTATACTAAACATTGGGCAAGAATGTTGTTATGTTTGGGAAAGGGCACTTTATTTAGAAGCGTCCGTGCCCTCGCTAATCGCTTTTTTCAGTTCTCTTATCTCCTTTTTCAATCCCTTCAATTCGTCTCCGGTTACAACATCCGCCTTTTTCATAAAATCTTTAACGGTCTGTTGTACCCTGTCTTCAAGTTTCTTTTGAGTTTCGTCATACCTTTTCTGAAGATCTTCTAAAAATTTCGTTCCTTCATTCTCAGACATTTTGCCTTTATTTACAAGCTCTTTGGCCAGATCTTCGACCTCATCCTTTGCGATTAAAGCAAGGCCGATACCCGTTAACATGGATTTTTTTATGATATTAAGCATCAAATCCCTCCTTTTGTTGTGACCGTTCATGGTTCAGAGGTTTAGGGTTAATAGCCTTAGAATTCCTTCATGTTTTTGCTTTTAACTACATTAACAGTTGAACCTTTGAACCCTGAACTAATAATCAATAATCAATTGTTAATTATTAATTATTAACTGTACAGTCCAAAGTTCTTCTAACTCGTTGAAATTATTAGAACCATAAATTGGGTATCGTCATTCCCGCGAAAGCGGGAATCCAGAATATTATCAGTACGATATGAATTGTGGATGCCGGATCAAGTCCGGCATGACGTAAGAACTTTAGACTCTCAAGTTATTAACTATTATTTCCTGAACCTCT
>JAYEFV010000419.1:0-2167 GCA_034658755.1 Thermodesulfobacteriota bacterium
ATTTACAATCAGATTGCCATTTTTGGAAAAAAACTTGTCAGCAAAACATATGACCTGTTCCTCTACGGAGATGGGTACCATATCATGTTCGGGCAACGGAAGGTTATAACGCTTTATTTCTTCAGCAGTGATGCCGACACCCACATGCCGTTCGCACACCAGTGCATGTTTCGGCAGTCCCTTGCTTTCAAGAATTTCTCTTCCCAGATATCCATGACAGACATAGGGATGTTTGCCCGTACAGCCGAGTTCCGGAGTATGAGTCAGGAAAATGCCGATGTCATGCAGCATGGCAGCTTCCCTGATAAAATTAAGATCCGGGTTAAGGTGGGACACATTTTTGGCGGCACTTACGGCCTTATCTGCCACCTGTGTTCCATGTTGTACGAGAATGTTATAGGTTATGGTGCCGGGTTGATAAAATTCAGCAATAATGTCGAGGGTATCCATAAGTTGAAAAAAGTGATCTAAAGTTTACCCCGTGAAATTCATGCCAATGAAGAGCGAAGCGTATTTCACTGGGGTGACTAAAGTGTGACGGTATCGCAAAAAGTTGGGAATTCGCTTTTGTTGTCATTCCTGCGAAAGCAGGAATCCAGTAAATTCAATTACTTCTGGATGCCGGATCAAGTTCGGCATGACGGTTTTGTCATTGGCATCTTTTTCAATAAAATCATCAATCGAAAATCTTCAATATTAGGTTTTACCTGAAAGCAGTACCTCCTCTATAAAAAGATCCAGCCCCCCATCGAGAACACTGTTTACATTGCCCACCTCAAGGTTTATGCGATGATCCTTAACCATTTGATAGGGATGCATTACATAAGACCTGATTTGATTTCCCCATGCAATTTCGTTCTTGCTTCCGTGAATTTCCTGCAACTTTTCATCCTGCTTCTGCTTCTCAAGCTGGTAAAGCCGGGCTTTAAGCACTTTCATTGCAAGTTCTTTATTTCTATGCTGGGATTTTTCCTGCTGGCACTGGACAACTATTCCGCTGGGAAGGTGAGTAATGCGAACAGCACTACAGGTTTTGTTGACATGCTGACCTCCGGCGCCACTGGCCCTGAAAACATCTATACGCAATTCCTTGTCATCAATTTGGACAACGATTTCGTTTTCGAGTTCAGGATAGACAAATACGGAGGCAAAAGAGGTGTGCCGTTTGCCGCTTGCATTAAACGGTGAAATTCTTACCAGGCGATGAACACCTTTTTCTGCCTTTAGATAGCCATAGGCATAGTCGCCACCGCCTGTGAACGTAACACTTTTGATTCCGGCTTCATCTCCGGGCTGGAAATCGATGACATCTAGTTTAAAACCCTTGCGCTCGATCCAGCGTGTATACATCCTGAAAAGCATTTCGGCCCAGTCCTGAGCATCGGTTCCTCCTGCCCCTGCATTAATGGAAATTATGGCGTTGTTCCGATCATCGGCGCCGTCGAGCATAAGGTCTACGGAAAGTTTTTTTATTTTTTTGTCAATTTCTTCAATTTGCAGGGAAACTTCTTCTATGGTATCAGCGTCTGACTCTTCAATGGCAAGATCAAGCAGGATCTGACTTTCTTCAAGATCGGTGTAAAGTTTATTAAATGATGCCACCTTACCGGAGATCAATGTTCGTTCTTTTAAAACCGGCTTGGTGTCTTCGGGGTTATCCCAAAAATCTTTTTTGGCAATCAGAATCTCGATTTCCTCAAGCCTTTTTTCTTTTTCGCCAAGGTCAAAGACACCCTTTCAATTGTTCTAATTTCAGAAAATGCTCCTTAATGTTTTCCTTGAGTTCTAAAGTCATTTTATACCTCCTATAATAGATACATTTATTATATTCGTTTTTGCTCTATCTTTCAACCCTTCTTTAGTACCTTAATTGTAAATTTTGTGCTTTTTGTGGCAAAATTTTTTCATTTCGCCACTAAATCACCAAGACACTAAGAACGAATAACAAAATCCTTCGTGTCTTTGTGCCTTGGTGGCAAATATTTCTTGGTTCTATCCGAGCCGTAGGCCGACCTGTCCGGGTTAGTCTTAATTCGAATATTTCCGAATTAAATAACCCCAAAATCCTGCAACCAGCGTAACCCCAAGACATGCCATGGAAAACAGATCTCCAAAGCGAGAATAGAAAGTCGTCCCCTCAAGCATGGGCACGGAACGCGTTATTGTT
>JAYEFV010000420.1:0-9001 GCA_034658755.1 Thermodesulfobacteriota bacterium
CAAGGTTTCAGGCTCGGAATTTTCCCTGAATCTGATCCCGCACTCCTTGCCGCCGTGATAACATTATTTGTAAATGAGCGGGAATCGGATGACACTATTGAAAAGATGTTCAAGCCAAAAACGCTGTTAGTGACCTTTCGTAAAGTAAAAACAAGCCTGGAACCGTTTGCAAAGCAAATGACAGATCGAGGGTTTGAAGTCAGGCCCCTGTTTTTACGGCCGGCTGCCACAATTTATGCCTGGGCTACTGGCCAGCCCTGGGAAAAAGTACTTTCAGTAGCCAAGATGGAAGAAGGAGATCTTGCCATGCTGATCCTCAGGACTGCCGATAACTTAAGACATGTCAGAACCCTTACGCGAGTTTTTCCTGAAGCTGCTGAAACATCTGCAAGGTCCATTGAGCTGATTATGAGGTATCCTGTGGTGATGGAGTATGACATTTGATGGCTTCGTAAAAAGTCCAACTTCTGCGTTGCGCTGCATTTCGTAATCATTCAACGTACGAAAAGTACGCCTCATGATTACAAAATTTGCGCGCCTTGAATTTGGAGCTTTTTACTTTGCTTTTGTCGTCATTCCGTCCCGGATCGGGGTCCGGGATGACGGCCAAGCCGGAATCCAGTAAACTCAATTAGTTCTGGATGCCGGATCAAGTCCGGCATGACGGTTTTGGGACTTTTTACGAAGCTATCATATTTGATGCTTTAGTTTTGTTATTTCAGGCTTGTCTGGTAAATTGATACAAAGAGTGAAACGCAGGAAGATGATTACACATACACAAAATCTTACAGGCGACCGGACGATTCACCAGTTCATGGGCAAAGTCAGTAATATTTATATGATCGAGGATAATCGTCAAAAAGCCACGTTTCTTGTTGACTGCGGTATGTGGTCTGACAAAAAAGCACTGGTTGATGCTTTGCGCCGCATGCCTCCCTTAAAACGGGTTGTCTGCACCCATTTTCATGTGGATCATGTTTCCGGATGGACGTATTTAAAAGCAATATTTAAAGAATGCGAAATCTGGTTTCACGAAAAGGCAAGGCTGTTTGTTATGGGAGATAAGCGCATTCCGTTTCCGTGTTATGCTGATTTTAAGGACATAATCATACCGTACATGAGAACGTTCCGCTATTTACCAAGACCCGGCGATTTATTTATGAGTGGATTATACGGGACACCATTTAGAAAAGGTTTTCCTTTAGACCGTGTAACATTCTTTAAAAACGAGGAGCCGGTATTGCCGGGTTTTAAAACCATACAAACTCCGGGGCACCGGCCCGACTCGGCATCCTTTTTTGATCCGGAAAGCGGAATCCTTATTTCCGGAGATTTTCTGGTGGTCATAAACGGTAAGCTGATCAGCAATTCTTTTGTGGTGAGTAAAAAGGATCAAAAAGATTCAATCAAAAAAATCAAGAGGATAAATGGTCTAAGGTTTATCTATCCGGGGCACGGGAAATGCGTGCCGTTCGATAATTTTTCTGGTTGATAAAATATAAATTGTATGATATTAATAATTACATAAGACAAAAATCAAATTGTTTTTCGTATTCATGCTAAATCTTACTAAATGAGGTCAATCATGCCTATTGTTACAACATCTAGCCGTGGACAGATCGTAATACCAAAAGAAATCCGGAAACAATTGCAGATCGTCCCTGGAAAGAAGCTTTCGATCAAGCTTGAAAATGATCATGTCCGTCTAACTCCGCTGCCTGATGATCCGGTGGATTATTTTTGCGGTATTTTTGAAGAAAAAGATTCTATAACCAAAGCGCTGATCGATCACCGGCAAAAGGACAAAATTCGTGAATCGAAAAAGATTACTGGATAGCTTTGCTCTGCTGGCTTATCTGAATAAAGAAGCAAATTTTGAAAGGGTCAAGCAAATTCTTGCGGTTGCCCAAAAGTCAGGAGACTTTGTTTTGATGAATGAAATCAATATCGGCGAAACGTATTATATCCTTTTCAGAAAAAGGGGGGCGAAGCAGGCGGAATATTTTTTGGATACCATCCTTCCCGGGCTCCCCATCACCCTTGTTTCCAATAATTTCGAATCCGTCATCGAGGCAGCCCGGATAAAAGCAGAATATCCGCTTTCTTACAGCGATTGTTTTGCTGTTGGCAATGCTCGCCGTGAAAACGCAATGATTATGACAGGTGACCCTGAATTTAAAAATGTCGAGCATATTGTCGAGATCGAATGGCTTAACAAATAATTAGTCAATTAAGCAAAGTTGTTCGAGTTCAACCGGCATATCCGGGTCATGGGGATCGTGTTCCTTTTTCCGACTTCATATAGAAATTGCGCAAGTTTCTCACCTTCAAATCCAAAATACATAGAAGTAAAACGTAATCAGGATTCGGTACAGGTTTGTTGGAGTAATTTGCAATTTTAATCGGCTTGATTTGTAGAAGGTATATCGACCATATCACAACCAGGATACTGCTTTTAGACGAAAGGGCTGACCGCAATATGTTGGGGTTGGCTTTTTTTCCATAGCTCCCAGATACATAGCAGTATCAACGGGTTGGGTTTGATAATTTCATATCGAAATCGTAACATGTGGACACCGAAAATTGAAAGGCAGAGCCTACCAAAGACCCTGCCTTTTCCTGTTCGGTTGAGCCATTTTCATGGAGTCGTCCGAACTCTGATATTTATCGGTATGCATTAGCTACATTTGTAATACATACCTTTAAGAGGACAAGAACCTCTGGGGCTACATTTACCCAGCGGCTAATTGGGGGTATAATAAAGTGTTCAAAAGGATGTATTTATCTACTCCCCTGTCGGTTTATTCTTTATATCAACTAAAATTCCTTGTCTATCATAAGTTCTTTATATCGGGGTATAGTTCTCACTGGAACTATCGATCAGTAACCACATCCACAGACAAAAAATGTACGCTACCATTGCAATAACAAATAACATTTTAAACATGATAACTTACCCCTTTTCCAGATTGTGATTGGATTATATCAAGCAGTTGATTTATTAATTTTAAATTTTTTCCTTCTTATTCTTGCAAGCCCTATTAAGCCGATTCCCAAAAGAAGCAAGCTGAAAGGTTTAGAATTAGAGTTGGTGACTATAGCCCCGACTGAACCATGAAGAAACTAAGCATTTGATGTCCCACCAGAGAAGCCATAAATTAAGTGCCACCTCAAACTCCCTTTTTAAGTATAACCTTTGGAGGCTCTTAGCCATCACGTGGTTTTTTATATAGATGTTGAAGTTGGGTGGCATTTAATTGCGTTATTACATAAGGATTCCAAACCGGCCGACATTAATCGAAGCAACTGCTCCTAATTGGGTGCAATCTTATATTTATTTGCCCCAATAAAGAAAAGGTTGTTTAATTGCTTTTTGAAATTACTGAGATTCATTTTAAAAGTAACTCTACCAAATGGATGAATTGTCTCCAGGTTATTAGTGTCTATAAATATATCCCAAAAACCTGCACCATGCGTTAGCAAAGCGTTGGTCAATTCTTGTGCAGAATTTACATCAAAATCACCAGTCAATTTCAGGTGGAGGCTATCTCTGGTTTTAAAAGATAAAATTTGGAAATTTGATGCCATTGTTTTTGTCTCCTTCCCTTCTCGTTTAATTCATATTTAAGCACCTAGCAGTGACAATTTGTCATCTATTAATGATCCCGACAAAAACTCTGCTTCGTATTCCTTTATTAACTTCTCAGCCATGATTGCTATATTTTCTATTCGAAGCTGTTCATTAACTCCGATATCCTCCCATCTTTTGAAAATTTGTCCCGATGTTTTTGATCCAAAATAAAAATCGTTTCCGTGAGAAACCTCTATTTCGAATTTTTCAGTTTTGATTATCATTGATTTACCTCCTCTTAGAAAAAAATGTTCGCTTTGAACATTCTTAGAGCAAGGATGGTGCCAAAAACAATCATAATTTGATATTTGCAATTATTTATATGGGTTATGATTTATTAGTTTAAAAGAAGGCAGGAATATTCAAAGCAGTGGAAAAAATATTGTCAGAGAATCAAGCAATAAAATTATATCGATATGAAAAACCCATTGAATTTATAGCAGAAATTTAAATAGAAAGGAGATGTCTGAAAATCGTACGTGGAATGATAATACAAGCACACCTAATAGAATTTTAGTGTCGAAAGAACCTGGTACTCTTGCCATATTCACATGCAGGCATCACTCCAGGAACATTGCATATATCGTATGAATAATATATAGTTACATCAAAAGGCATAGATCAATTGTCGATGAATCCAAAGCATAAACGGTTTCTTTCAATTCAAGGCCGAAATCATCTTCGGCATAGAGGCAGCGGGCCTCATGAATCAAAATTTGGGCAAAGTCACTGTAGATCCGCCAATCTCGAACTTCATTGGCATCGGCTAAAGTGCTGCGAGAAACTTTACCCCTTATTCCCATGTGGTAAAGCTTCTCATGCATTGCCCGCAAACAGCACTCAATATCTCGCAAACTTTCACGGTAAGTCAGCTGGGCAAAAGCCATTCGTCAACATCATCCTCACCGTATTCATCTTCATCAACGGCCTCTTTTTACCGCCATGAGATTGTCGATATGGTCAAGTTTCTGCCCCGTTACGGTGTAATAGGTCATGGAAATCTTGTTTCCGTGTACTTTGAACAGAGGATATCCGGTCTGGGAGGAGAAAAACTTCACGCTATCGTTCCAGGGCACATCTTGTTGAGCGTAATAGGGTGCTCCGCCGGTACCGGCTGTGATTTGCCATGTGGGGTGAGCGAAGTCGGAATTGGGAGAGTACTGATCAAGGACTCCGTCACCATTGAGATCATCATCCGCTGGAATGCCCACAGGGGTTTGGTCATCGATCAAAATTCGATGGTATGCGTGTTCATCGCCAGCCAGAACCGCTGCCACCTTGTTTGATTGAGCAATAGCCTTCCAGAATCGATTGCGAACATCGACGATGCCCGGACCAGCGTCGACAACCGAACCACCGACATATTGGTAGGCTTTAACATTGTTGTCGCCGTAATACCACATGGCGTCATTGGGGTGACCGCCGCAGGGGAACACAGGTTCCTGGGCGTAGAGGATGACGAAGCGGACACTTCGGTCTGATTCGACATCCTGCAATACCTGTTCGATCCAGTCAAGCTGATCGTCAAGCATGTAGCCTTCGGGGGAACCGCCGTAGCTTTCACACTGGTCGTTTGTGGTCCACCAGTAGTTGTTGTTGAAGGCAATGAACAGTACCGGGCCATACTGAAACTTGTAGACATTTTCCTTGTAGGTGGGTCTTCTGTCATCAGCAGGATCGGGCCCGTTGGTGGGGTTGAAGAACTCTTGGGCAAAGACCGCTTCGGCGCTGTCGGTCTCGTACGGCCATTTGTCCAATGAAAGGCCATAGGAGGAGCCGTCGTCGAAGACATTGGTCAGCGTTTCGTGATTCCCCATAGCGGGGTACACCGGCCGGCTGCGCCAATATCCGGCAAAGGCTTGCTTCCACCCCTCGAGCTGCAGCCGGAAGTCTTTCTTATCAGAGGTATAACCGTTCACCAGGTCACCGCCGAAGATGAACAGGTCGGCTCCCCTCCGGTAGGCGTCGTTGGCCAATCTGCTCAGGCTATGAAAATTGAATCCCATGTAGTTCCGCTCGCCGGCCCCAACGCCCTCGCGGCTGTCACTGACGAAGGCAAAAGAGATAGGCTTGATTCCGAACTTGAGCGGGGCTGCTCGAAACGAGTACATTCCGGAATGAACTTCCTCACCGTTGCTATTGCATATAACCCTGTACTGGTACTTCTCGTTCGGTATGAGGCCGGCAACCTTAATTTCGTGGTTTGTGGTATTGGCAGGTCCCGTAAAATCAGCGAGCCCAGGAACTTCCACTGTCCCCTCACATGGCTTATCGGTTTCAAAAGCAATCACCACGGAGCGCGGATCATCACTTGTCAGCATGGTGACAAAGGGGCCTTCTACAATGGTTAGGTTTTTTAAAAAGGCATCGCCTTCCTTACGAAAGCTGACCACGCCGTCATAGAAACCCAATCCTTCGATATCGAACCTGTACCCAATAGTCGGGGTTGGCGGGTAATTCCCTTGCCCAGTTGGCCAGTTGTTGGCGTTGTATTTGTCCGAGAAGAACTTGTCGATACGCAGCGTGCCCTCTCCGTTTGTCAGGGGTTCATACCGTCGATACCGAGCATAATCATAGTCCGCTTCCCCGGCCTCGAAGGGATACGGACCTGTGTAAATGGTTCCTTGAAGGCTGGGATGACCCATAAAGTCTAAACCTTTTGTGGTCGTTCCATCCACAATCTTCCCGATTATGTCCTGAACTTCCGCAGGGTTGCGGATGCTGCCGTCACGTACCGGTAAAGAACCCGTTGGATCCAGAATCGGCAAGTCATTTGCCACGGCATTCCCAGCAAACCCGGCCAGGATCAGAACCAGAAAACCAATCATTGTATTTTTGAAAAGCATTCGAGTCATGATTATTATCTCCTTTTTTGCAGATTTTGATAATTTTTTTTCTGACATTCTCTGAGTTTTTCTTGTCTAAAATCATGTAACTTCATGTCTTTTTTAGGCATCACCTCCTCAACTGCAAATTTTCTTGCCAAAGACTCCACGCTTCGATTTGAAATCCGTCCGTAACGCCACGTTATGCTCATAGTTGATTAGATCTGCAGCCATAGCTACACGTCCTCGCATAGAGATGCCATCGCTCATTTGTTATTGTCAGCCTCCAGATGGTATTGATCAAGAAGGTTTCAACAGATTTAGAGGCCTTTGATTGAGCGGTACAGTTATCCAACTGGACACAAGATCAAAGGCTTCTGGCCATGTTCATTAGATTTTGGCCTAAACATGTTAGAAGGAGATAAGGATGTTATTAATTTTGCGTGAAATATTTATAGATACAGTCCCTAAAAGATTGGCTTACTATATAGTTGCGAAAAGGCGTGAGAAAGAGAGGATGCCTGAGGGCTTCGAAAGAGTATACCCGCCGGCCATATCCTGTGATATCATTTTATTCCATTTCCTTGGCATTATCCTGAAAACAAGCAATTATTTACATAGACTTTATGTGGTTTGCCCCACAAATTCACATAATTCCATATAAATTAGCACTTTTATCCTGGCTATACATTTTATGTAACCTTTTAATATTTATTCGATTATACTATGTTTTCTGAACTTGCATGACTTTTGCACGTAGTTTACAAAATAAATTCAACCAGGGCATACAATGCAAGGTCAATCCGTCTAAATAGAGCAGGAAATGAGCAAAAACTTTCTTAAAAAAATTACTGATGAAAGCCGAAATATAATGGGCAAGAAATTGCAGTGGTATCGTTTTTTCAATAAGGGCAAATTCATTTTATAGGGTTTGTCTTTTTTGGTTTTTTGTGAACATAATGCGATTAATCGACATAAATTGACTTCAGGTTGGGGTTTTGTAAAAATAGATGAATCCTGTAATATTTTATGGGTGAAAAGATGGAAAAAATATTTGATGGTAAAAAGAAGGTAAAATTGGGCACTGAAAAGAATCCTGCTATTGTTAATGTCAAAGCAAAGAAAAGAATGAAAGAAGTCGCAAAGATTTTTGAAAAAAATGACTGGAAATATACAATTGAAGTAGACCGGGATAAACCGGAGGATATTACCGATTTAGAGATATTATTGAATTGGCCGAAACCTAAAGAAGCCGAAAAAAAAGTTGGACGCAACGAGCCCTGCTCGTGTGGAAGCGGGAAAAAGTATAAAAAATGCTGCGGCAAATAAGACCACACTTAAAAAGGGAAAAAGTTAAGCAATTTAATGTGTTTTTGTTTCAATTATTTTGCTGAGGATATCAATCAAGATTATTTTAGAAATGGTCATTCCACGATTATTGAAAAGATCCAATCAGTAATCCAAGATCTTTCAAAATAGATTCTTTATCAGTATCCCGAAAGTCACCTACAAGCTTTCTTTTATCAGCCTCTAACACCCTTATCCTTACCTTTAAAGTTTCATAGCAAAACATTTGATATAATTCAGAGTTCTTGTCTAATAAAACCCCAAACTCATCTAAGAATAAATCAACATGAAAACTCATTAAATCTTTATGCTTTCTTTCAGCAAGACCCATTCGGGAATGATCAAGAGCAACGTCAATACCCTCAAGATCATTATCCACAGTGTCAGAATTACCATTTCTGCCTAAAGCCTAGGGGTAAGATGTTTCCAAGCTCAACAGCTTGGGGCCTTGTTTGATGATGAATTCATTTTCAACCGTTTCCCAAATCCAGCCCGAAAGACCATAACCTCCAACAGGTTTCGATACAAAGGCGTCTATCCAAATTTCTGATTGGGGTTGATTCACGCCCGCCGTGCCGAAACGTCCATAAGTTATTTCAGGCACCCGGTGGCAATAGGGTTCACCTGTCAGCTTTTTTGAGAAGTTTGCGGCGGTTTCATCTCCGTAAACTGAAAGTCTCAAACCATAACGGCTATCCCGAGCCATGCGAAGCACTTCTTCCGTATCATTGAAAGCACTAATAAACGACACAGGCCCAAAGGTCTCTTCCTGCATGCCCAGCATGTCGTGGCTGGCGTTGATGACCACCGTAGGATAAACCAGGTTTCCTTCGATTCGCCCTCCAAGGGCAATCTGTGCGCCCCGTTGGATAGCATCATTTAATTGTGCCTTAATGGCATCCACTGCTTTGGTACTGGCTATTGGCCCCATCTCTGTTGTTGGGTCTGAAGGATCACCAACTTTCACGGCCCGGCTGAAGTCGAGAAACAGTTCTAAAAAATCATCATGAATGGACTGGTGTACATACACACGCTCCGGGGCAGTGCAGGTCTGTCCGGCATAAATGTATTTACAGTAGGCAAGCTCCCGGGCTGCGGCTTCCAGGTCAGCGCCAGGCAGAACAATGAAAGGGTCTTTTCCCGGCCCTTCAAAGATGAATTTCTTGCCCTGCGCTTTAATTGCGTCCAGATACTGACC
>JAYEFV010000421.1:0-2161 GCA_034658755.1 Thermodesulfobacteriota bacterium
ACTTTTCGGCAACGGTCGTAAATGTCTCCCTTGCGACCTTCTCTACGACATCCTGCACCACGTTTGTTATGATAGTCTCTATCTTCTCCTCAGATATCTCAACCCGCCCTTCCGGGGCAGAAACGACCGATGCCGCTGCCACTCCGCTCCCAAGCTGTTCCGCCTGCATTTCCGGCACCTCGCTCAAATCCTCCTCTAAAAAGTCAGGTGCAATAACCGCCCCTGCTTCCTCAGGATCTAACTCAAAGACTTCAGATGCGGCCAGGCTTTCTATGTCCAAGTCAGTCTCGACTATCGTATCAGCATCGGGTACGCTATCAAGGTCACTCTCCATGAGTTCAAGGTCGGATTCGCCCTTTTCAGATTCCCCCAGGCTTTCAAGTGCAGCACCGAGCTGCATTTCTACAACCTGAGAAGAGTCCCCATCCGGTGGTTGACCTGATTCAGCCGAAGTCAATTCCGCGACCTCATCAGTACTTACATTTTCCTCAACGGCGTCTTCGCCATCCAGCAATTTTGCGATCTCTGCAGATTCAGAATCCTCGGCCAGTTCTGCTGATTCAACAGCGCCCAGCTCGAATGTCCCCAATTCTTTGACCTCTTCATCGAGATCCACCTCAAAGTCCTCCGATATTTCCTCTTCCAGGGCTTGAGCTAACTCATCTGGACCCAAATCCGATTGAGATTCAGCACCTAACGCTTTTAAAAGTGATTCTTCTCCCTCCGGCAATCTTATGGTCTCTTCAGGTTCAAAACTTTGGGCTTTTTCTTCTGCTTCGACAATATCAAATTCAGATGTTTCTAACTTTTCGAACTCGGCATCCAGATCCGCCTCAAAATCGTCCAACATTTCCTCTTCTTTTGCTTGAGCTAACGCACTTGCCTCCGAATCCGACATGACCTCAGTAACTTCGCTCTCGTTGGCAATTTCCTCTTCATCCAGCACTCTCGTGATGTCTTCAGACCCAGGATCTTCAACCAGTTCACCCTTTTCAACAATATCATCAAGTTCTATGATTTCCTCATCCTCTGTGGAACCGCCACTTGCCGCTTCAACATCCTCCTTTGACAAATCGTCAAACTCAAAATCAAGGAGATCTTCCTCGCCTTTTTCTCCGTTTTCAAATATATCCTTATTTTTTTTCATGGCGTAACTCCATAGGACTATTAATGAATGATTTCTGTAAAATAATAACTATTTATATCTACCACAATCATTTTTTTCTGTCAATATTTTTCACATTGTTATTAAAGAATATAATATAATATCATGTTTATCTAATTTTAACAAATTTATCTTCTTTTTCCCAAGCAAAGGTCCGCGCCCATCAAAAATCCCGCTATTCGGGGGAGGACGTGGATTTCTATTTCGAATTGAACAGCAATCTATCGGTCCTATTACCTTAACCACACAAAACCTCGTCAGGTTTCTTGACCTCATGCAAAAAAGCTGGTAAAAAAATCTGTAACCGTTCACAGGTTCAGGGTTCACCGTTTCCCGCTAAAAGCGGGATTAAAAATGCTCATTTTCCCAAGTAATTGCCAATTTAGCTCCAAATTTTAGATTGGGCCTGACGAAGCTGACGCTTTTCTCATAAATACGTAACACAAATGCACTCCGTGGACGAGATTTGAACCTTGAACCCGTGAACGGTTACAAAAAATGTAATAGGGCGATTAGCTCAGTTGGATAGAGCGTTGGTCTCCGGAACCAAAGGCCGCGCGTTCGAGTCGCGCATCGCCCACCATTGTAATATCAAAGGGTTAGCCCATATTTTAGTAACATGTCAATAAGTCCGAGCATTTCCGACTGCTTCCCCCTTTTGCAAAGGGGGATTGAGGGGAATTTTATTAATGCAGTCCGAATTTATTGAGTAGCTACATATTTTAACCCCTTTTATATTTTGATTAAGGAAGGATCGTAATCTTCCACTTTTTCGAATCCGAGCAAATTCAAAAGTGTAGCGGCAACGTTAGCAAGACCCGGTCTTTCAAGATGTGCCATTTCATATTCGCCATTGTAGCCAGGATCAAAAATGGCAAAAGGGACAGGATTTAGTGAGTGAGCAGTCTTGACCTCCCTCTCTCCATTTTTGTCAACAGTGAACATCTCGTCTGAATTACCATGATCTGCGGTCACAACAGCAATACCTTCAAGCTC
>JAYEFV010000422.1:0-2158 GCA_034658755.1 Thermodesulfobacteriota bacterium
ATCAGATCGATCCCGAGTTCGAAAAAGCCATTGATGATATGTTTCGGCCCATACACCCCATGTTCATGCTATCCGCACGGAAATGGAAGCCTCAAATGGATATTTATGAAACCCCTGACCAGATTCTTATTCTGGCTGAAATCGCCGGAGTCAAGAAAGAGGACCTGGAATTGGAAATCAGCAACAAGGCTGTCAGGATTTATGGAAACCGTGCTGAATTTCCTCGCGGAGAAAACGCAAAATACAGACTGGCCGAAATCCAGTATGGAAGGTTTGAACGCATCTTATACCTTCCGACGCCCATTGATCCTGAAGTGGTTTCAGCGTCATATTCAAACGGTTTTCTCCAAATCCGACTGGCCAAACCTTCACTTGATAAAATACGCAAGATACCCATTACAGAAGGATAGGCGTTATTTCGTTTATCCTATTTTCCTTCAAAAAAATGTAAATTGGAGACAGCCATGACACAGCCTCAGTCATCCAGTGAAATCAAGACGGATAAATTGCCTGAAATTCTTTCTATTCTCCCTATGATTGATGCAGCTCTTTTCCCCAAAATGGTTTTGCCCCTTCTTGTTATACAGGAACGATCGATCCAACTGGTGGATGAAGCCATGTCCCGGAATCGTATCATAGGTCTTATTGTGGCAAAAGAACCGATTACCGGAGAAACTTATACCAAAGCGGATCTCCATGCCGTGGGTACAAGTGCTTTGATCCTCAAAATGGCAAAAACCGAGGACAACAGATTGCAATTGATTACACAAGGCCTGGAACGGTTCCGGGTAAAAGAATTTATATCGGGCAAGCCGTACCTCCAGGCCCGGGTGGAGTATCTTAAGGATACAGATAAGAAGGATAAGGAAACAGAGGCCCTGATGTCCAACATGATAAGCCAGTTCACCCGGATTGCCGAACTTTCTCCGGGGCTGCCCCCTGAAATAGTTACAATGGCAAAATCCATAAATGAGCCCGGTATATTGGCTGATATGGTTACTTCTACCATCAATTCCACACTTGAGGAAAAGCAGGGGGTTCTGGAAATTTTTGATCCCAAAAAACGGTTAAAAGAAGTGACCCGACTGATTAACTATCAGTTGGAAATTTTAGAGCTCGGAAACAAGATACAATCCCAGGTCAAGGGGGACATGGATAAACGGCAAAGAGAATACTATCTGCGGGAGCAACTCAAAAAGATCAAGGAAGAGCTGGGCGAAAAAGATGAGGCTTCGGTTGAAATTGAAGACTACAAAGCTAAAATCGAGGAAAAAAATCTTCCCGAAGAAGCCCGCAAAGAGGCTGAACGGGAACTCGACCGCCTTTCCCGCATGCACCCGTCTTCTGCGGAATATACCGTGGCATCAACCTATCTGGACTGGCTGACCACCCTCCCCTGGCATGAAAGCACAGAAGACAACCTGGATATAAAAATGGCAAAAAAGGTTTTGGATGACGATCATTACGGACTTAAAAAACCCAAAAAGCGGGTCATCGAATACCTTGCCGTGCGCAAGCTCAAGCCCGAGTCAAAAGGTCCTATCCTGTGTTTTGCGGGCCCTCCCGGCACCGGCAAAACATCGCTGGGCAATTCAATCGCCCGGGCGTTAGGGCGAAAATTTTTCCGTATTTCATTGGGGGGCGTAAGGGATGAGGCTGAAATCAGAGGACATCGGCGCACCTATGTGGGGGCCCTTCCCGGCCGCATTATCCAGGGAATCCGGCGATGCGGATCAAACAACCCGGTATTTATGCTGGATGAAATAGACAAGGTGGGGAGCGATTTTCGCGGAGACCCGTCATCGGCCCTGCTGGAGGTTCTTGATCCTGAACAAAACTTTTCTTTTTCAGATCACTATCTGGATGTGCCCTTCGACCTGTCCAAAGTCATGTTCATAACCACCGCGAATATTCTTGACACCATACCGCCTGCTTTAAGGGACCGAATGGAAGTGCTGACACTTCTGGGCTATACCCTTGACGAAAAGATTAAAATTGCGACAAGATATCTCATCCCCCGCCAGCGTGATGCTCATGGTCTAAAGGCTAACCAGATATCTTTTACAAAAGGAGCGTTAAAGCAGATCATTTCAGGCTATACCCGAGAAGCTGGATTAAGAAATCTTGAGCGGGAAATTGCAGCGGTTTGCCGGGGGGT
>JAYEFV010000423.1:0-8990 GCA_034658755.1 Thermodesulfobacteriota bacterium
TAATAGTAACAACTTTCAGCACACAATCCGCAGTGGGCACATATCTCCAGCCATGTTTTAAAACGCGACTTAAATGTCTTCCGGATCGTTGTCCATAATGCATCCTTATCGACATCAAGATGGTTCATTTCTTCATAGTACTGTTTGCCACCGGCATCTGCCAAAAGAGCATGGAGTTGTTCCCTGGCGTCCACCGTTTTTTTGTTGCAAAGTATTCCTTCCGGCATAATGATTCATTCCCAACGTGTTGAAAAATTAATAAAATACTACCATGCAAACCCTTTGCCTTTCATCCCGCCCCGTTTGATGCCGTAATCCATTCCCAGTTGAGCCCTTGACATAAAGAACAGAACAAAATGAGACAATTTTGTGAAAGGGATGGCAATCAACATGATTTCGCCACAGATGACGTGCACAATTACCCAAAACTTGTAATCGGATGTAATGTGATGAGCAATGAATCCGGTGACAAAAGGAGCAACCGCTATTGCAAGGACGATAAAATCATATGTTGTAGTAAGAATCCGGACCTCAGAGAGCGCTATCCGTCTCAAAATCAGAAATACTGCGGATATAATCACCCCAACAGTCAGGACATCGGCAACAGATTCCGGCATTGTCCAGATGCTGACCCCCCACCTTTCTTTGAGGATAATATTGTGAGCCAGTAGGAAAACGGGTGTAACGAGCAAACCGATGTGGAAGACAAAAAACACCACGGTAAATACCGGATTATTTCTCCAGCTTCTAGTGCCAAACGGAAATAGCCAGAACGCAATGGACCGTATTGCTCCTTTTATTCCATAGGAGAAGTGTGTTGTGTAGGCAACTCTGTCAGCCTGCCAATCCAGGCCCCTAATATAACATATTATACGAACGATACAGCCGATAAAAAAGATCGTAAATGACAGCCATAATAAAGGGCCGGTTACGAACTGATACATTGTATTCTCCTCTTATTAATTTTCGTCCCTTTCAACCAGAAAAATCCAGAACCCTAACATCCCCAGAAGTATGGCCACGATTAAAATATATGTGACGCTTTCAGTGTATGTCATGAATTCCTGGAGTGTATAAAAAATACCGTCCATTGTTGATAGCTCCTCAAAGATACAAATCAGTGTGCATCCGTGTATTCCGGGTGTTCATATAAAATTGGCATTCTGGTTACGATGAACCTGTAGAGAATAACACCTATTGTAACGACAAAGACAGAAATCCCGATTTCCATCCAGTGTGGAAAATATCTCTCACTGGACGGCAAGTGCCAGTTAAACGCAATAAGACATACATTAAACCGGTTTAAAATAATACCGAGTACAGCAATTACAGCGGTCCATCTTATCAACCTCAGGTTTTTATCCCTAACCCCCACAGCATAAAGAAAACATGGTAAAGCCACAAACCCAAAAAGTTCCACTAGAAACCACAAACCGTATGAGGTTCCAAGAAAATGCCAGTGGTTTCCTGCAGATACTCCTATGACCTTAATTGCAAAATAACCTGCAAGAACATATGAAGCAGCCTTTCCGAATCCAAGGGCGATTTGGTCTTTTTCTCTGATGTGGTCCTCATCCATTTTGTCACCAAAATACCTATGAGAAAGAGTGCTTTCAAAAATTACCATGGAAAGTCCGGCAATCACACTTGTAACAAAAAAGAAAACAGGCAGATAAGGTGAGTACCAGAGAGGATGCAGCTTGGATGGTGCAATCAAAAAAAGCGCTCCGAGGGACGATTGATGCAAAGTGGAAAGAATTACACCAAATATGGTCAGCACCAATGTTAATTTAGTGATGAGATTTCTTAACTTCTCCATGCCAAGCCATTCCAATGCAGCAGGAGAGAACTCAAGAAAAAGGACTGTAAGGTAAAGAGCGACACAGGCAGCGACTTCAAAAAGCACCGATGTTGTCCCCTGTTGGATTATGAAAGGATAAGGCAGGCGCCAAGGTCTGCCAACATCATAATGGAGGGCAAGAACAACTAATGCGTATCCCAGGAAACCTGTAAGAATTGCGGCTCTAACTGCGGAATGGTATCGTTTCATCCCGAAAAGATAAACCGCCGCTGATGTGACATATCCACCTGCCGCCAGAGCAACACCTACAAGCAGGTCAAAGCCTATCCATATCCCCCAGGGGTTGTAATCGGAAAGATTGGTGACCGCAGCCAATCCTCCTGTAAACCTCAGAGCAGTTAGGATTAATCCGATGATAACGATGATGCCGGCAACTACATTAAAAGGAGTGAAAAATGATTTGCTGGCTGCAGCGGCTTTTTCTGACATCAGGAACCCTCCTTTTCTTGAGTCTTTTTAGCTTCTTCAAGCGCCTTTTTTATCTCTATTTTTATTGCTGCATCTTTTTCTTTTTGGGCTTTTGCCAGGGCTTTGGAAAGCTTTGATTCAGCCTCTGCATTTGCCTTTTCCAGTGTTGAAGCAATGGCTTGGTGTTGTTCTATTTTTGCAATCTTCTCTTTACGTTTTGACACGGCATAAAGACCGGTAAGAAGTACTGGCCAGAGACCCGCCACCATCGGGACCGTACTAAGGGATCCGGCGGTCAATTCAGGCGCCGGCGTAACACCCAGATCTTCACGCATTCCTAACTCTTTGAACGGAACGCCGGAAAGGTAGAGCCAGCTTGTCCCGCCCATCTCGTTTTCACCGTATATATGATCTACATAACGATCCGGATATTTTCTGATGCGATCCCGAGCGATTTTGATCAAATCTTTGCGTTTCCCAAAAGTGAGAGCCTCATTTGGACATATCTCCACACATCCGGGAAGCTTGCCCTCAATAACCCGTGGGTGACACATGGTACACTTCCTGATTCGAGGAGTTAGCACCTTATCGTATTCATAGGTTGGTATTTCAAAAGGACAGGCGATCATGCAATACCTGCATCCCACGCACACGGAAGGGTCATATACAACCGATCCTTCTTTTGTCTTCGTAAAGGCTCTGACAAAGCATGCGGATGCACATGCAGGTTCGAGGCAATGATTACACTGTATCTTGCGAAATAAGGGGTTTTTTATCCCTTCGGAATGATCATAAAGGTTAACTACTGTAAATGTCCTGGTATTTACCCTTCGTTTTTTACTCAGGACTGTGAGATCATCAAACGGCAGATCAGGCGGCGGCAGTCCATTGACTTTGTTGCATCCTGCCTCACAGTTTCTGCATCCGATGCACAACATGCTGTCAAAGAGAACGCCAAGGCTATCAGGATAACCTTTAAAATGTTTGTTTGCCGCAGCATGCACAGGAGAACCAAAAGCGGTGCTCAGTCCTGCCGCCCCCATCCAACCCAGAAATTTTCTTCGTGATATAGACATATAAGTCTCCTCACAGGCTTTCAAACCGGTCTTTTCCTATTTCTTTTTATCCTTATGGCAATCAGTACATCCGGTAGATTTTGGTTTTTCAAGTTTAAGCACCTGATGGCATCTTATGCACTGCTGGTGATAAGCCCCCTTGATTCCCGGTCTGAAAATGTTTCTTCCATCAAACGGTTTGCTGTGGCAACTGCCACATCGAGGAGGTTTCGTGTCTAACGGACTGTTATGATGACAGCTCTGACAAACCATACCTTTTTCTGCATGAAAATAACCGGCCAACGTGTTGTCTTTGATGTTGTTCAAAAGTGTTTTAATGATTTTTCGATGTGGAAGTTCAACAGGCTCATATTCTTCTGCCAGTTCTTTGATAATGACTTTTTCAGGGATATCTTCATCTTTGTACGTGCCAGATGCGGCCTTTTTTGACTTAAGCAGCATTTCAGCCATGAGTTTTTCGTCCATAGTCGTCGCCGGTGAATTTTTTAGCAGTGGTTTCATATGGCATATTTGACAGGAAGTCTCCAGCATACGATTTTCCGCATTTAAGGAATGGCAGGCTGCGCAATTCGGTTGGCGCTGATTTATTTCATGACAGCCCAGACAGCTCTTTTTGTTACCTTTTTGATGCATGGCGCTTTCAAGATTGACATATTTTCCCTCTTTTGAACCCGTCGGGGTGTGGCATTTCTTGCTACATGAATCCAGGCTTGCATGGTGACAAGCAAGGCATGTATCATTGTATCCTTCGTGTGCCTTATGATCGAAAGGGACAGGGTTCATTCTGGAAATCCGGTCATCTTTGTTTGTTTTCTGCTTGTTTGCATGGATCAGGACAATATCAGGCTGTTTCCTTTCGATTCTTGGAACCACCTTAACCTTTTCAATCTTCTGTTGCATATCGGGATCATGGCAGCCACTGCATTTGATAGGACCGGTTTTCTTTTTATTGTCCGCCGCTTTTTTGTGACAATCGATGCAACCTGAATGGGACGCCAACCTCATGGACATCCGGTTTTCTTCTGTTTCCTTCATGTGGCAATACCGGCATGAACCTTCTTTTTCTTTGGCATAAAATAGCTTCTTTGCCTTTTCATCGTATTCGTGATGGCAAAGCCCGCAATCACCTTTGTTTGTTTTTTCGTCCTTGTTTGCTTCCGTGTGGCGGAAATGGAGGGATTTATCAAAAGCCACGGGCAGATTGGAAGATATCAACCCGGCATCCTTTTTGTGACATTCTCCGCAGACCTCAACAGGCCCTGCATCTTGGTCAGAAGCAGATATCTCTTTATGACACCCTATACATTCGGCATGATAAATATCCATTACCTCTTGTTTGCCGGTGTCTTTAAGTCTCTTGAATTTAAGGGAAAGACGATCCTTGGAAGATTTTTCAGAAAGATGGCAGGTCTTACAGTCTTTATTACTCTTTTCCAGGGCCTCGGTATGTAAATCGTGAAGAAAAACAACTTTCGGCCTCTCGAGAGCGTCAAATGACTTGAGTGTATCAATAGTGATAAGATCAGATCTATGTTCAAGGATTTCATTAGTATCTTTAGCCTCAATACATAGAGTCAAGACAAGAATAAACACAACCAGAATTCCAGCCCACTGCAACATAGATTTTTTCATTGCTATTGTTTAATCCTTAAAATAATCAGACTATATTGGTATGGTATTAACCTCCAAAATTGGTAGGATATAGTTTATTTTTACGTAACAGATTGTTCTTTGTCAAGAAAAAAGAATAAAAAAATTCGTGGCCAATAAAAAATTTAAGTATTGTTTGCGAGGTGAAGTACTCTCATATTTAGCAGGATTTGAAATAATGAAAAAATGGGTTCATTTCTTCAGGTTTTTTGACAGGTACACTCGCATTTCTTTTTACGCTCTTCTTTCATCGTTACTCCGCCGATCCGCCTTCCTCGTTAAAGGGCTGGCTGTGAAGAAATATTGTTATTTCTCAGTCTGAAGTCCCCCTGTAAACCGGCAGGATAATGGTAAAGGTGGTGCCTTCGCCCGGGTCACTTTCCACAAGTATGTCTCCGCCATGATCCTTGATGAACCCGTAGCATACGGAAAGGCCCAGCCCCACCCCTTTTACACTATCGGTTTTTGTTGTAAAAAATGTTTCAAAAATCATATCAAGATGCTTTTCCTTTATACCGCATCCGGTATCGGAGATGAGTACCCTGACATGATCAGTATCTCTGGTGGTTGTAACCGTCAGGGTGCCGCCATCTGGCATTGCATCTTTAGCATTTGAGATCATATTCAGGAAAACCTGGCGAAGCTGGTTTTTTGAAGCATATACCAGATCCAACGCTTCATCGAATGTGGCTTTTATCTTTATTGTGTTTTCCCAAAGCTGCTTCTTATGAAGAAGAAGAATCTCGTCCAGGATTGTATTCAGATTTACCGGGGATTGCTGCTCCTGGTCTGGTTTTGAAAAGGAGAGCATCTTTCGAAGCATGTCGGCCAGCCGCTCCGTCTCGGAAAGCGACATGTCCAGCAGTTTTCTTCGCTTATTATTGGGCGAAATTTCCGTCTTCATCAGCTCCAGTGTGTTCATTATTCCGTAAAGCGGATTGTTCAGTTCGTGTGCAATCTGTGATGTCAGGCGTCCCATGGCTGCAAGCTTTTCAGACTGCAGCAACTGCTCTTGGGTCTGTCTCAGTTTCCTGTTCATTTCAAGCATTTCACCGAGATCCACAAAAAAGCCAACGGATGCTATCTCGTTTTCCTTATCGTCATAGATGATACTGGCGGAAAGGTTACCCTCCACCTCCCGACCGTCATTACGCTTGAATGTCATGGGGCAGGATCGCAGCTTGCCCTTGCCGCCGTATTGGTCGCTTCTCATCATTTTCATCACCTTCCTGGCCATACTGGCGGTGTAGAGGTTTCCCACAACGTTCATTTTTCCGATAACATCCGAAGCTTTATAGCCGAGTGTTGCCTCGGCCCCGTGATTCCACATGATGATATTTCCCTGCATATCCGTACACATGATGGCGTTGGGTGAGCTCTGGATTGTATTGTCCAAAAAATCGTGGGCTTCCCTCAACTTTTTTTCCATCTGCTTTCGTTGGGACTGATCAACACAAATTCCTTCGTAGCCCAGGATG
This sequence comes from Thermodesulfobacteriota bacterium, assembly GCA_034658755.1. GTDB lineage: Bacteria > Desulfobacterota > Desulfobacteria > Desulfobacterales > UBA11574 > S5133MH16. Next base: position 6,474 of record JAYEFV010000423.1, read on the forward strand.
TTTCCCGTTTGGCTCATTCGAATATGGGCGGTAAGAAGAACCGAAATTGGTGTGCCGTTCTTGCGCTTGAAATCCACTTCGTAGTCTATTACGCTGCCGTGAGGCTCTATCATCTCCTGGAATTTTTTCCTGTCTTCCGGCTTTACATACAGGTCCTGCTTTATATCGATACCGAGAAATTCTGCCTTGTCCTCATAACCCAGCATATCCAGAAGCGCCCGGTTTGCATTCAGGAATCTACCTTTTTTGCTGCTTACGTACACTCCTACTGCAACATTCTCAAACAACCTCCGGTAGTTTTGCTCCGATGCCCTCAGCTTCTTTTCCTGATCTTTGATCGAGGTAATGTCACGATATATACTGAGCTTGGATGTTGAACCGTCCTTGTTCCTAAGCGGAAGCTCCAGCAGATCATAGGTCTTTCCTATAGCTGCCAGGTGGACCTCTTCATGTGAGGTTTCACCCTTTTCAAACACGTCGTCGGCCCTGCACCAGGGACAGATTTCATCGCTCCTGTTAATCACCTGATGGCATTTTTTCCCTGTACCGTTTCCAAATACTTTGACCATCTCTTTGTTCATGAATTCGACGATGTAATCGTTGTTGATAACATATATGCCGTCTTCAAGGGTATCGAGTATATCGGTCATTCCATGGGGTTTAGTATACATGCGTTCCTCACTTTTAAAAATCTGAAAAATGGAGACTCACGGCATTTACTGGTACGATACAACAGCGTTCCATATTTTATTTGGTCGTGAAAAACCTAGTCCTTTGGGCCAGGTCAGAGTTCTCCGGCTCTGCCTTGGAGTTTGGTGTCTTAAATCACAAATTCCAAGTACCAAATCTCAAATAAATCTCAAATCTCAAGCACCAAATTTCAAATAAATCACAAATTCAAAATCTCAAATTCCAAACAAGGGCCAAAGCCATTTTTTTATTTTTTTGTTTGTTATTTCGAATTTCGGTCATTGGAATTTATTTGTTATTTGTTTGTTATTTGGAATTTCAATAAGTCAATGAACTTTCAATAAAGCAAATCCCCTCTGGGGATAACCAAAGCCTGGTCCTTTGGGCCAGGATTCTTTACTCGATCTTGGGACGGGGCAGCATGTTGGCCCTTTCAGCGATTTCCGGCACCTTGTGTTCCCATTCAATGGCCATGAGATGAACCCCGGCAAGCCCTTCCATCTCCTTGAACTCCTCGATCTGTTCAATGGCAAATCTGATCCCCTCTTCGGCCTGTTTTCCCTTGCCGGCCCCCTTCAGGCGCTTTATAAGGGATTCGGGCACATCTATCCCGGGGACCTTTTTAGCCATATACTGCGCCATGCGTGTCGATTTCATGGGAGTTACCCCGGCAAGAATGTATGCTTTCTCCGTCAGCCCCATATCCACAGCACTTTTCATAAAGTCCCTGAACCTTTCCATGTTATAGATACACTGGGTCTGGATAAAATCAGCTCCCGCATCTATTTTGTTAGCAAGCCTGTAAATTCGGAACTCATACGGATCTGCAAACGGGTTGCTGGCCGCACCGATGAAAAGTTTGGGCGGAACATCAATATCTTCGCCGTTCATAAACGTGCCCTCATCCCGCATCATCTTGACCAAGGCGATGAGCTGCATGGAATCTATATCGAAGACGTTTTTTGCTTCAGGATGGTTGCCGAATTGCTGGTGATCACCTGAAAGACACAGCATGTTACGGATACCCAGAGAGTATGCTCCCAGAATATCCGCCATTATGGCCAGGCGGTTTCGATCCCTGCAAACCATCTGAAAATTGGGTTCAAGACCTTGAGCAACCATGATTGCCGACGCCGCAGTACTGGACATCCTCACAACGGCGGTCTGGTTATCGGTTATGTTTACGGCATCGACAATGCCTTTCAGATGCTCGAACTTTTCCTTCAAATGCTCTACATTAGCTCCCTTGGGCGGGCCGCATTCACCTGTAAAAGCAAAATGGCCTGCCTTTAAAACCTTTTCCAGATTACTTCCCGATTTCAATCCGTTATCGCTCATTGCACCAATTCCTCCCTTATGCTTTTTCTGGGGCCGCCGTCTCTTGCCGAACGCCAGTCTTTGAAGGACCTGTAGGTTCTGAGGTCCTCCAGGCGCCCTTGCTCCATCTTCTTTCTGACAATTATGTCCCAGATACAATCGACGTCTTCCGAAATCTCGCATTTGCCGTTTGCGCTTCCGCCGCAGGGCCCATGCTGCAGGCTCTTGGCACACCGGGCAATGGGGCACAAACTGTCATAAAAATGGATTACGCACGTGCCGCATCCTGCACAGCGCTCCTCCCAGATCCCGTGCTGCACCGCCCCCCCGAAAAATTTCGTATCGAGTGCGGGATAAACTTTTTGTGTTGGGAAGGCTTCCGAAAGGAACTGGGGTCCCACTCCGCAGGCCATAGACAGGATGGCGTCAAACCTGTCAAAGTCGCTCCTGAGCTGTTCCACATATTCAGGATCGCACTGACGCTCTATGGTTCTCTCCTCTATCTGCAGT
>JAYEFV010000424.1:0-4810 GCA_034658755.1 Thermodesulfobacteriota bacterium
CGTAAAAAGTCGAAAAACACCCTTTTTTGTCATTCCGGCGAAAGCCGGAATCCAGTAAATTCAATGGCTTCTGGATGCCGGATCAAGTCCGGCATGACGGTTTTAGGACTTTTTACGAGTTTATCAAGTTTGGATATCAATAATATAACAAATTAACATTTTCAAAATTACTGTCTTAATAATTGCTCTTTATTTTATTTAGGAGAATCAAACAATGTCTGAGGATATAATCGGAGCGGTACTGGTTGTAGGCGGAGGGATTGCCGGAATGCAATCAGCTCTGGATTTAGCTGATTCCGGATTTTATGTTCATCTCGTGGAAAAGTCACCTGCCATTGGTGGTGTAATGTCACAACTGGACAAAACCTTTCCCACCAATGATTGCGCCATGTGAATTATTTCACCCAAACTGGTCGAGGTCGGCCGGCACATAAATATCGAACTTCACACTCTATCTGAGATTAAAGAAATATCCGGCGAAACGGGTAACTTTAAGGTAGCCCTGAATAGCGCTGCACGATATATAGATATTGATAAATGCACGGGATGCGGAGATTGTGCCGAGGTTTGCCCTGTCAGCCTTCCGGACCTTTATGACGGGGGGCTTTGTGATCGGAAAGCTGTTTATAAACCATATGCACAGGCAATACCGGGAGCATATTCAGTAGATAAACGGGATCATTCACCCTGCACCATTGCTTGCCCGAACCATGTCAACGCCCATGGATACGTGGCCATGATTGCACAGGGGAAATATCAGGATGCCCTTGATATAATTACAAGAACACTGCCGCTTCCGGGGGTAATCGGCCGCATCTGCCCACACCCCTGTGAAGAAGCGTGCCGCAGAAAAGAGATCGATGAACCGATCTCTATCTGCTCCCTTAAACGATTTGCAGCGGACAAGTCTGATATTAATGAACTACCTCTTCCGGATATCACGCCCAGGGATGAGAAGGTTGCAATCATCGGTGCAGGTCCGGCTGGTTTAACAGCAGCATATTTTTTAGCAAAAGATGGTTTTCCGGTTACAATTTTTGAAGCTCTTCCCGTGGCAGGTGGAATGCTCAGAGTGGGGATTCCGGACTACAGGCTTCCGCCGGACGTGCTTGAAAAAGAGATAAAATGGGTTACCAGGCTCGGTGTTGAGATTAAATTTAATACCGCTCTTGGGAGAGATATTACCATTGACGGTCTGATGGACGATGGGTACAAGTCGGTCTATATTGCTATCGGCTGCCACGCCGACATGAAGCTTAATATTCCGAATGAAGATGTTAAAGGTGTTATCCCAGGCGTTAAATTTTTAAGAGATTCGGCACTTTATGACATTAAGAAGTTAGAGGGTAGAGTCGTAATCATTGGTGGTGGAGACGTTGCAATCGATGCTGCAAGATCCGCTCTTCGATTAGGCGCAGATAAAATAAGCATCCTTTACAGGCGCACCCAAGCAGAGATGCCTGCACGGAATGAGGAGATTGAAGATGCTCTTGAAGAAGGGGTTGATATTCAGTTCCTTATGGCTCCGGTGGAGGTGGTCGAAAAAAAGGGGAGGGCAATCGGTCTGAAATGCATTAAAATGGAATTAGGCGATCCCGATGCATCGGGCCGACGTCGCCCTGTTCCTGTTAAGGGTAGTGAATTTGTTGTTGATACAGACATTATAATACCTGCCATCGGTCAAAGAACCGACACGTCTTTTCTTGAAAGTGCGACGGGTGTGGAATTAGATAGATGGCATAACATACAGGTCGATCCCTTAACCTTCGAAACCACAAGAAAGGGGGTGTTCGCAGGCGGTGATGCACAAACGGGCCCATCCATTGCGATCAAAGCTGTTGCCGCCGGGCGAGAGGCTGCTATCTCCATATCAAGATATCTGAATACCGAGGACTTGCAAGAGGGACGAGAACCTCTTGAGGTTCCCCAGGAAAACTTCAATCCGTTCAGCAAAGATATCGAAAAGGTCAAAAGGTCCAGAATGTCCAGGATATCCATGGAAGAGAGGAAGAAGAGTTTTACTGAAGTTGAACTGGGCCTAAGCGAAAACCAGGCGGTTATTGAGGCTGAAAAATGCCTTAACTGCATGGTATGCTGTGAATGTTTCGAATGTGTCAAAGCTTGCAAGGCCGAGGCTCTTACTCTCAAAACCCATGCTCAAAAGGATGAAACAGTTGAGGTAAATGTCGGTTCAATCATACTTGCCTCTGGTGCCAAGCCTTATGATCCATCTAAGTACGACACCTTTAACTATGCAAAACATCCAAACGTCGTAACTTCCATGGAATTTGAGAGGATTTTATCGGCCTCCGGGCCTTACGGCGGTCATCTGGTCCGGCCCTCTGATCACAAAGAACCGAAAAGGATTGCCTGGCTGCAATGCATAGGATCCAGGGATGTGCACATGGGTGCCAACGGATACTGTTCCGGGGTTTGTTGCACCTATGCCATCAAGGAAGCCATGCTGGCCAAGGAACACAGCCATGGGGACTTAGATGCGGCTATTTTTTATATAGATATTCGCACGTACGGAAAAGACTTTGAGAGATATTATATTCGCGCCAAAGATGATCTGGGGGTGAGATTCATCAAGTCGAGAATTACCAATATTGTCCCGGTAGAAGAAACAGGTATGCAGCTTATCCGTTATGTTGACGAGACCGGAAAGAGTGTTGAAGAGGAATTCGATATGGTGGTTCTGTCTGTAGGCCTGATGGTATCCATGGAAATAGCGGAAAAGGCTGGAAAATGGGGCATTGATCTGGATCATTACAACTTTGCCCGCACAAGCAGCTTTGAACCGGTCAAAACTTCCATGCCCGGAATTTTTGTTTGCGGAGCTTTTCAGGCGCCCAAGGATATTCCGTCTTCCGTTATAGATTCCAGCGCCGCTGCGGGTGTAGCCGGCAGCATGTTAGCCGGGTCACGATGGTCCCTCACAAAGACAAGACATATTCCGGAGGAGATGGATGTGCGCGGGGAACCGCCTCGAATCGGTGTTTTTGTCTGCCGTTGCGGAACCAATATAGCAGGGATAGTAAATATCGATGAGGTGGTGGAGTATTCAAAAAATCAACCCGGAGTTGTCCATGTGGAGGACAATATGTTCAGTTGCTCACAGGACACCCAGGACAAAATTACCGAGGTCATAAAGGAGCATCAGCTGAACCGGGTGGTTGTGGCAGCCTGTACGCCGAAAACACATGAACCTCTTTTTCAGGAGACTTTAATCAATGCCGGAGTCAATAAATATCTGTTTGAGATGGCAAACATTCGGAATCAGTGCTCCTGGGTACATCAAGATGATCCTGGAAAAGCCACGGAGAAGTCAAAAGATATAGTCAAAATGGCCATTGCCAAGGCCCGTCTTTTTGAACCCCTGTCAGAATTTACCATGGAGATTAATCAGTCGGTTCTTGTTATCGGGGGAGGTGTTGCCGGGATGGCTGCAGCCCAAAATATGGCGGAGCAGGGATATAAAACTTTTCTGATCGAAAAGCAAGATTCCCTCGGCGGGCAGGCACGGCATCTCCATGAAACCTGGCGAGGTGAAGATATTCAAAAGTATTTAACCACGTTAATCGATGCGGTCCGAACCAATCAGAATATAGAGGTTTTTCTGAATTCGCAGATCACACAAGTTGACGGTTTTGTGGGGAATTTCAAAACAACAGTCAAAAACGACAAAGAAAACAAAGTTCTTGAGCATGGTGTCACTATCATCGCTTCCGGTGCTTCGGAGTTAAAGCCTGACCTGTATTTATACGGCCAGGATTCCCGTGTTGTAACCGGTCTGGAACTACAGCAGCGATTTGTTGATAACGATCAAGCGTTAGCTCGACTCAAGACCGCTGTATTTATCCAATGTGTCGGTTCGCGCATCAAAGAAAGGCCTTACTGTTCCAAAGTTTGTTGTACCCAGTCCATCAAAAGCGCAGTTAAATTAAAAGAGATCAACCCCAGCATGAACGTTTTTATTCTGTACAGGGATTTGCGCGCTTATGGGCTGCGTGAAGATCTTTACCGGGAGGCACGCTCTAAAGGAATTGTTTTTATCCGCTACGATTCTAATAAGGACTTAACCGTAGACGTCGACCATAATGATCTAAAAGTAACTTTCGCAGACAGGGTGCTCAGGCGGATAATGGAAATCAGGCCCGACCTTTTAATCCTGGCTTCCGCCATTGTTACGGAGACTGACAACGCATTAACCCGGTTTTATAAAATTCCCAGGAATGCCGATGGTTTTTTTGCCGAAGCCCATGTAAAGCTCAGACCGGTCGATTTTGCTACGGACGGCATTTTTGTGTGTGGTCTGGCACATGCCCCCAAACCGATAGATGAATCTATCGTTCAGGGAAAAGCTGCTGCCTCGCGTGCTGTAACACTTCTTGCCGGGAAGACTTATCAGGCCAGCGGCACTGTTGCGGAAACCAACCCCTTGATTTGCAGTTCCTGCGGCGTATGTGTTTCCGTATGTCCGTATTCAGCGCCTTCTTTTATACCTGAAGACGACCGTTTTTTCCCAGGTAGAGCACAAATCAATCCCGTCCTTTGCAAAGGCTGCGGGTTATGTGTAGCATCCTGCAGATCAGGCGCGATCCATCTTAAAGGGTTCGATAATGATCAGATTTTTGCACAGATCTTTGCATTGAATGAAGCAGGATAATAATATTAGGTAATGGGTATTAGGCCCTTATTAATTTTGTCCATTTTGTGGCAAAAACCCAATACACAAGCACCAAAAAACAAATAAATTTCAATATTCAATGACCAAAACTGTTTGTGATTTGGAATTTGTTGTTTGTTT
>JAYEFV010000424.1:4910-8942 GCA_034658755.1 Thermodesulfobacteriota bacterium
TGTTTGTGATTTGGAATTTGTTGTTTGTTTTTTCCGGTTTATCCGGGCTAGGAGATTTTCAGTATGTCAGATTGGGAACCCAAAATTGTCAGTTTTTTGTGTAACTGGTGCAGCTATGGGGCTGCGGATCTGGCGGGTGTGAGCCGAATGGAATATCCGCCAAACATCCGAGTTATTCGAATTCCGTGTACCGGCCGCATGAGTCCCAAGTTTATTTTAGCGGCTTTCAGGCAGGGAGCAGACGGAGTCTGGGTGTCCGGGTGACATCCCGGCGAATGCTATTACCTGGAAGGTAATTACTATGCACGCAGAAAGTTTGCTTTGTTTAGCAACCTTATTGAATATATGGGGATCGAACCCAGCCGCCTCCATTTTTCATGGATCTCATCCGCTGAATCGACCAAATTCGTTGATGTGGTTAACCAGGTCACCGCAGCGGTCAAGGCTCTGGGACCCAATAAAAACTTTCTAAAAACAGAAGCCAAGGTGGCTTAACATGTTAGCGTATATCGACAAAATAAAGGAAATATCACGTCGGCTTTTACAAGAGGATAAAGTTGATATGGTTATCGGTTTCCGCAAAGGGACCGTTCCCATGATGAATGAACCCTGTTTTGTAAAAACACCTGAAGATGTTGACAATTTTGTGTGGGACAGCAACTGCGGAATCAATCTTGCGAACTATCTCACTAACAGAAAGGAAAAAATCGGTATTGTTGCCAAGGGTTGTGATTCTCGAAACATTGTCACCCATGTTATTGAAAACAAGATCAAACGGGATCAGCTCGTTATTATCGGCGTGCCGTGCAAAGGAATGATTGACAGGCACAAGATCGAAGCAATGTTTGAAACTGAAATACAGGATGTGATCGAGGCTGATGACAAAATCATTGTAAAGGGCCAAGGTATTGAAAAAACCTTGCATAAAAAGGATGTCCTGCAGGATAATTGCGCATTGTGCATTCACCGCAACCCGGTAATACATGATGAACTTGTTGGGGATCCGGTTGAAGAACAAAAGGATCTGGATAGATACGAGGATGTTCGCAAAATTGAATCCATGTCCTCGAAAGAAAAATGGAGATATTTTGACGATCTTCTTTTGACCTGTATTCGATGTTATGCCTGTAGAAATGCATGTCCGCTTTGCTACTGCCCCACATGCTTCGTGGACGAATCACGGCCCCAGTGGGTCGGCAAAAGCCAGGACCCTATAGATACAAGAACATTCCATTTTTTGAGGGCCTATCATTGTGCAGGCCGTTGTACTGACTGCGGTTCATGTGAACGCGCCTGTCCAATGGGAATAAAAGTTCGTATGTTTACAAAAAAACTGGAAAAAGATTGTCTGGAACTCTTCGACTGGGAAGCCGGCATGACATTGGAAAAGCGGCCGCCTCTTGACACCTACAAACCCGATGATCCGGATGATTTTATAGCTTAGCAAGTGGGTAATGAATATAAAACCTTTTGAATTTTTAACATTATTGATTCTAACTTTAGAGTCTAAAGTTCTTACGTCATGCCGGACTTGATCCGGCATCCACAATTCATATGGTACTGATAATATTCTGGATTCCCGCTCCCCGATTAGGTCGAGGACAAGCTTCGCGGGAATGACGATACCCAATTTATGGTTCTAATAATTTCAACAAGTTAGAAGAACTTTGGACTGTACAGATTCTAAGTTTTAGGTTTATATTATGAAAGTCATAACAATTAATAAGCAAGATTTGGATCGAGGACTTGAGCGTTTATATGATTCTTTTCGATTATTCGGTCCGGTTAAGCAGGATGAGTTCCATATCTTTAAGGAACTATCAAAAGGTGAGTTGCCGGATATGAATTTATTAAACACCCGGCTTTCTCCAAAGTCGATTGTCTATCCTCAGTCTGAAACGATGTTCGAATATACTCTGGATGAAAACCGGGATGACCATCACATTTTAAAAGAAATCGATAAGAATTATTCGCCTAAGGCGGTTATCGGTATCAGGCCCTGTGATGCCAGGGCGTTTCTCCTGGTAAAAGCAAACTTTGATACACCCGAATATAAAGACCCTTACTGGATAAAATCTTATGAAGCAACCACCTTGGTAGGATATGCGTGCAACACCCCTTGCAGTACCTGCTTTTGCACCACCGCCGGTTGCGGCCCGTTTCATGAACAAGGACTCGACCTGCTTCTTGTTGATGCAGGGAATCATTATTTCGCTAAAATCATTACCGAAAAGGGAGAAAACTTTTTAGCAGCCGCCGGCTGGAGTTCAGAAGCGGATTCAGATACTGCACGCCATAAAATCGAAACCCTGAAGCAGGCGGCAGAGGAAAAAATAACCGCCAGGATTTCAATAGATAAATTAAAAGATAAAAAAACAACCGAACTTTTTGAAGCCCCTTTCTGGGAAGAGGTGGCTTTTGCCTGTATAAACTGTGGAACCTGCACCTATGTGTGTCCCACGTGCTGGTGTTTTGATATTCAGGACGAAACCTTTGGACTTTCCGGGATACGGATGCGCAACTGGGATAGCTGTATGTATCCACTATTCACTCTTCACGGATCAGGTCATAATCCCAGAGATACCAAGATGCAACGGGTTCGCCAGCGGTTTATGCACAAGCTTAAGTATTACGTGGATAAATATGAAGACGGCATTCAATGTGTGGGCTGTGGTCGATGTATTCGTCTATGCCCGGTTAATATCGATATCCGCAAAGTTTGCGACTTAATGAACGGTTTTAAAACGTAAGTCTTGGATTCATAACCAGGCTTCAAACGAGCTTTAAGTATGATTAAATTTTATACTGGAAACAACAATATTTTTAAAAAACTAACGTGTTATAAATATTCAATTGTCAAAGGGGGTTACACCCGTGCAAAATCCCTATTTGCCTTATCCGGTTCGTATCGAGGAAATAATAACTGAAACCGAAGATAAAAATCTTAAAACATTCAAGTATGTCTTTATCAATCCGGGTGATGAGGATAAATTTGCTTATAAAGCCGGTCAGTTTGCCGAACTTTCCGTGACTGGCAAGGGGGAAGTCCCCATAGGAATTGCTTCATCACCCACGGAAAAAGGGTTTTTGATGTTTACCGTCAACAAGGTGGGTCTTGTAACATCCCATCTTCACGCCATGAAAGCCGGCGACATTATGGGAGTCCGTGGACCTCTGGGCAACTGGTACCCCTGGGATATCATGGAAGGCAACAATGTTGTTATCATTGGCGGCGGTTTTGCGTTTACAACACTTCGCTCATCCATTATTTATATGCTCGATCCGGACAATCGTTCAAAATTTAAAGATATTCACGTGATATACGGCGCCCGCACCCCGGGTATGCTCCTTTACAGGGACGAACTGGCCCAGTGGGAAAAGCGCGATGATATCAACATGCACATTACCGTGGACGGCACAGACGATCCTGACTGGAAATATAATATCGGTTTTGTACCGACCATTACCGATCAGAAAGCACCGCCGGGTAATGAAGAAACGTATGCCATTATTTGCGGGCCTCCGATTATGATCAAGTTTACCCAGCCGGTTTTAGACAAACTCGGTTATGTCCATGATAATATTATAATGTCCCTTGAAATGCGCATGAAATGCGGTATCGGAATATGTGGCCGGTGCAACATCGGCAAAGAGTATGTCTGCAAGGACGGTCCTGTCTTTACACTGGCCCAGCTCAATAATATGCCAAAAGAATACTAATATCTTTGATTTCGCTCTTTGAAAAACCACGTTTTTATATTTTTTATTGGTTCACCAAAGTTGATGGTCTCGTAAAAAGTCCGTTTTGCCCCATATTTGTCATTCCAGCGGAAGCGGGATTCCAGTAATTTCAAGTTTATATAATCTATTGACAATTAATTGTAATTATAATAGATAGACTTCAAAATATATAATATCCGGGGGCCTTGATATGCACTGGTACAAAGAACAGCAAACGGCGGCGCTGAAATCGTCAGCTTATTGAAAACCGGAAATGCCTGCTATACACCTGCATCGGCAGCAGTAGAAATG
>JAYEFV010000425.1:0-8938 GCA_034658755.1 Thermodesulfobacteriota bacterium
TCTGGTTTGCGGCCGAGAAGAACCTTAGAGATTCCACAGTATCTCCGAACAATTCGATTCTAAGCGGATTTGAATAACGTGTTGAAAAAATGTCCAGAATACCACCCCTTACACAAAAATCTCCGGGTTCCTCAGCTATTGTTGATCGAACATAACCGCCTGAAATCAGTTTCTCGACCAATAGATCCCGATCGATCGCTTCTCCCACCATAATAAGTTCGGCATAATCACATATTTCCTGTTTTGGGATGATCTTTTGCAGCAAAGCTTTAACGGTTGTAACCACAATTTTCGGGACATCCTCCACTACCAAACGGTACAGAGATCTGATCCGCTTGGCCGCTGTTTCGTTGTGGTAGGAAAGATGCTGAAAAGGTAAAATATTATACGGAGGAAAATAAACCAGGGAGAGTTTGTTTTTTCCTGAAAAAAATCTCAGGTCCTCCAAATACTTTTCTGCATCTTTTGTTGAAGGAACGATCACAACAACAGCCCCTCTATGTTCCGTGCATAACCTTGACACAAAATATGCCTGTTCAGATCCGGACAGTCCCCTACAATCAACGCTATAATTCCTGCCGGGAATTATTTCAATCAAGTGTCTAAGTGATATTTTTTCTTGATTTTGATTCATAAACAAAGTAGATGTTTTTTACTGTGCCGGCGTAGCTCAGTTGGTAGAGCAGCTGATTCGTAATCAGCAGGTAGGCGGTTCGAATCCGCCCGTCGGCTCCAAATTCAGGTCATAACTTATTCAAGAAAATTTTTTTCTTCATGCCTTTACAATAAGGCTTTTTTGCAAACCGCTATAGCTTAATTCGGATCATTGTGCAACCAGCGTTTATACCCGGAGAAACTCGTGCCCAGCGCTATTGAAAAGTGACCCGATAGAAACATAATTAATTCGTAAAAAGTGAATTCATGAGACCTTTGAAAAATATCAATTTTTTATTTAAGTTCAAGAAAGGCGATAATTTTAACCGCAGGAATACATTGAGTATTTCGAGGATTAAAATTTGAGCCTGACGCAGAAATTGAGCAAAAAGGGGCGTTTTGCAAAGGTCTCTCATCACGTATTTGATGCTTAGTGTTTTGCGTGAAATATATACTGACGACTCAGCAGGTTATAGCCCTCAAAACAACGAACGTCCAATTTTCGTACAAAGCAGTATATCTATATAATAACAACCAGTTAACCACTCAACTATTTAACTGTTTAACTGTTTAACTTGAGAGTCTAAAGTCCTTACGTCATGCCGGACTTGATCCGGCATCCACAATTCATATGGTACTGATAATATTCTGCATTCCCGCTCCCCGATCAGGTCGAGGACAAGCTTCGCGGGAATGAAGATACCCAACTTATCGTTCTAATAATTTCAACAATTTAGAAGAACTTTGGACTGTCCAGTGTTTAACAAGGTCTGAAAATAAAAGGAGTGATTGTGAGTTATAAAATAGGCTTTGCCGGAACCGACGGAAGAACCCTTCTAAGTGCTGTGGTCACTTCAACCGCAACAAGTGAGAACTATCAGAATGATTTTCAGGGAGTGGTGATTAGAGGAATGCCGGCCATGCCTCGGTTTGCGATGTCAATGCAATGGCCGGTGAAATTTATTCCCACAACGGATAATTCCAAAAAGGCATATGCCTCTGCTATTATTGACGCCCTTAAAAACGGCTCGATTGATTGTGTTGTTCCAATGCCTGAAGATTTATTACTTGATGGTCTGTTAGACAAACTGGAAGAGGTCGGTCTTTTAGATCATATTATTGGATTCACTCGCAAAAGTTCATTTATTGAAGGCGACAAAATAGCCTGTAAACGTCTTTGTCATGAATATAATATTCCTGTGGCGGATAAGTGGTATGCCGTGGATGCCAGAAATTATGACGAAAGTTTGAGGTCTTGTCTAATTCTATTAGATTTATATGGTGGGGCTGTTCTGAAGTATCCTTATAGTGCCGGAGGAAAGGGCTCCCGTATCATTTTAAATTCCTGGGAGATAAAAGAGGTATATGACACCTTGATAAAAGATTATGGTAAGAGCTATAAACAACGGTTCGGGAAAAAATCAGAATGGCCGCTCCTGATAGAATCCAGAATGTCAGGAGTCGAAATTTCTTTTATTATTCTTATTGATAAAAACGGCAATTTTCAAATTCTTCCCACCTCTATGGATTATCCGGAACGTTTTCCGGGACCTGCCAGTAAGGACAATCCGATTACCGGTGGAATGGGGAGCATATCACCGCATCCCATGGAAACGCCCGACCTGCTTGAAATGGCGGCCAGAGATATTGTTAAACCTCTGATAAAAGCCTTGAGAGAAAAAAATATGTTACGTCCGTGCCTGGTATACCCAGGCTGCTTTTTATCTTTTGACCACAATATGACTCCGACAAGAATTCGAGTCTGTGAAATCAATATTCGGCCTCCTGAGCCCGAATGGCAGCCGATTATCCGCAGAATAAGGAACCTGGGGGCGTTAATTAAAGCTACAATTGAAGGAAATCTGGATGAGGTAACCCCGGAAGTTCGATCCGATCAAATTTCTATCTGCGTCGCCCTGGTTACCGGTTCCGGAGGCCCTCAAAGCCAAAAGGGGTATCCCTGGTCCTGCACTAAAGGAGAATTGGTCGATATTGATCTCGGCTACTTGAAGAAAAAAAAGATCCAGGTTATCCCATCTGCCATGACGTATTCAGTTGAAGAAGAAATTTTTAAATCAGATGGCAGCCGGGTGGTATATTGTAATGTTAATGCAACCGTTAAACCTGGAGAAAGCAGAACAAAAGCAGCAAAACGTCTTCGTCAAAAAATATTGTCCGCCTTTGAAAATGGCAAAATTAGGGTAATTCCCCGTGAAAACCCAGAAGGAAACCGGTTGGATTTGCGAAGAGATATCGGCGATCATTTCGATATCGCTGAAGGATTACTTCCGACAATAGAATAAATAATTTTTACATTAATCATCTTGACATACATATCCATTTTAGCATACCGATATAAGATAGATTGTAAGTGTTAAGATCTTTTTTTGGAGAAATCTACATGAATGATCCCGATGACATGAAGTTAAAAGCTGAAATTGATGAGATTATGAAAAACATCAATAACATAATTAAAAAAGTCGAAAACCTTGATCCTGTAAAGAGCGAAAGGTCAAGACAAAATGAGGATTGATGTTCGTTAATATAACAGAAATTTAAACCAGATGAAAACGAAAAACATTACTTGAAAAACATTACTTAAGGAGGCGCCATGGCATTAACTAAAAATGATATTGTCACGAGAGTACACGAACTGGGCTTTACAAAGAAACATTCTGTTGAGATAATCGAAACTCTATTGGAAATTATTAAAAGTACGCTGGAAAAGAGTGAAGATGTCCTTCTTTCAGGATTTGGAAAATTTTGTGTTAAGCAAAAGAAAAAGCGAAGGGGGCGAAACCCTGCTACCGGTGATGACTTGATATTGAAAGAACGACAAGTTGTCACATTTAAATGTTCCGGGAAGTTAAGGGATAAAATTAACGGCCAAGGATAATTTGATTCCTTAACGTACAATATTTGGCCATACATGCCTGTTAGGCGCTCATTAAAGCAATATGGATAACATGTTGCCGATGTTGAAATATTCAATATCAAATGATCAATGCCCAACTGAAAGGTTCTTAAAAATATGCATGAATTCATTAAGCAGGAAGAAAAAAATATTCTCAAAGGTATAGCAAAACCGCCCAGGGGAGCCCTCGGAAAAGTACTGGCGGAATTTGATCCTGAAATAATTATCGGCCACCCTACTTTTCATTGCGAAGATAATATTGGCAGCCTGGTATACCGGGATTTGGAAGGCATTCGTAAGGTTTTTAACGACAATCGAGTAGCTGTTATAATAGCGGACGGCACATATAACGACAAGAGCAACGATACTTCCAATATTGAGGCTGCAATAGCAGGTGCAAAAAAAGCTCTGGATGATTTTACTGAGCAAGAAAGAAAAAATGTACTAGTTTACACCGGTCCCCACGAAGGATACGACAGCGCTCATTTTTCGCCGGGCAAAGGTAATGCTTTTAAAATGATCTTTGAAGAAATGGAGCCCACCAAAGCCAAGGCCATCCTTCTGCTGGACGGTGATTTGCGTAATGATATGACTCCGTGGCAACGAGTTTACAAAAAAGTGATTGAGCATCATGAAAAACATTTCCCCGGCGAGGATTTTTTTGTAACAGCCCGCTACGCGCGCCACATTGTGGATGCTTCCCTTACACGCAATGTGGTTGGGCCGCTTACAACGCTTATGGGAAGTTACGTGCCCGGAGGTATTTCCGGTGACATTATGCTAAGTGCTGGTGCTGTGGCTAAAGAGCGCATTGCAAACTGGAATGATGCCCGTCGAAATTACGGCACGGATATCGCCACCACGTTTGATAATATCGCCGATCCTAATACCAGAATATATGAAGTTTATCTGGGTGCCAAACTACATGACGTTACTGATGACGCCAAACTCAGCATTATGCCTGGGCAGGTAATCGGTGCAGCCCTGGAAAGAATACTTTATTATGAAGATTTAGATAGAAGAATTACCAATTGCCTTGAAAATGATGTTCCACTAAAGAAAATCGTTGTTTGGGATTCCGATCGGACAAATATCGATTTTATTAATCCGGGAACCACAAATGTGTTTAATATTGATGTAAAGAGAGAAGCCCTGGCCACTAGGCTTGATGATTTCAAGAGTGACATAGAAAAGGTGCTCCGGCCTTCTTCCTATGCGGAAATTATCAGCAACCACAAAATCCTGACTGACTCCATAAATGCAAAGACTGATGAAATTGTTCTGATGTCGATCTCGCAGCAACGCTGGATAGAGCTTTTATACGAAGTGATGGGTTACGTTATGGTAACCCAGGATATCGAAAGTAGCAAAAAGGCGCTGAATTATCTGTATACCGCAGCTTTTGTCGAATTTTGCTCAGAGAAGCTTAAAGATCTGGGATATACTACGCTTTCTGCGGTACGCGGCATACAGGAAAATCTCGGCCAGGGGGACAGCAAAGCCAAAGCTTTTTATTCAGAAAAGGTGGATAAGGTTGTAAAAACCCTTGCCTTGAATTTCTACCAAGGCCGATCCCGGATTATAGATAGAATGAAAGAATTAGATTGAGATATTGTAATTCTTGATTTTGCTTAACAATGAAGGATGACTTATTTCAAGCATCTTGGCAGCTTTAGTGCGGTTGCCGGCGGTTGCCTTAAGTGATCGGGTAATCAGTTTTTTTTCCAGAATCTTCTTGGCAGCCTTCAGGGAATATCCTTCGAATAAATCGTCCACATTATCTGTATCAGATTTCGCCCCAAGTTCAGGCGGAAAGTGTTCCGACAAGAGAATCGTATCTTCTGTAAGCACTACAGCCCTTTCGATCATATTTTCCAGTTCCCTGACATTTCCCGGCCAACTGTGCTTAAGCAAAAGGGACATGGCAGCAGGTGTTATCCCTTGTATTCCCTTTTCCAGACTTATATTGAACCGGTCAATAAAATGTTGACATAAAAGAGGGATATCCTCCGGCCGGCTACTGAGTGGCGGCAGCTTGATCGGTAACACGTTCAGTCTGAAAAACAAATCTTCGCGAAATATACCCTTATTGACCTCCTCTTCAAGATGTCTGGAGGTTGCAGCAATTACCCGAACATCTATTTTCTTTGTTTTTGAATCACCCACCGCTCTGATTTCATTTTCCTGCAACACCCGCAGGAGTTTAACCTGTAAAGACAGGGGCAATTCACCAATCTCGTCAAGAAAGATTGTTCCGCGGTCCGCTTCTTCAAAAAGACCTTTTCTATCTCCGTCCGCACCGGTAAAAGCACCCTTTTTATAACCAAAAAGTTCACTTTCAAGTAAATTTTCAGGTATGCCCCCACAGTTAACAGGGACCAGAGATTTTTTTGCTCTTTGCCCCGCAAAATGGATACCCCTGGCGATCAGCTCTTTCCCGGTTCCGCTGTCGCCATAAATTAACACCGTGGTATTGTATTGGGACACTTTCTCTGCCAGCTTGAATACATCCAGCATGGCATTGCTTTTGGCGACCATGTTGCCAAAACAATAATTTTCTTGAATTTTCCGAATGCGTTCTTTTAACCAAAGATTCTCTCTTTTTAGACTTTCCCGTTCTTCAGCCTTTTTAAGGGTAAGAAGAACTTCATCAGGCTTAAACGGTTTCGATATAAAATCATATGCTCCCTTTTTCATGGCTTCAACAGCTGTATCGATGTTGCCATACGCTGACATCATAATTACAGTCGTGGCCCATAGCTTATCCCTTGCAGTTTCAAAAAATTCCATTCCATTCATATTGGGCATCTTAAGATCACAGAGGATGAAATCGTATAATGTCTGGTCAACCTTCTCAAGAGCATCTGCGCCATCAGATGCTGTATCGACACGGTAACCGGATTTATTGAGTAAAGATGACAGCATGTGACGCATGTTCTCTTCATCATCTATGATCAGCAAACGTTTTTGGGAATATTTACTCTCATTGGTAGTTTTATTATCCATCATTCACATCCAAATTTTCTTTGCCCGTTTCCCCATTCGCTGCTTGGGTGGTCAAGGGAAGGTATATGTTTATGGTCGAACCCTTGCCTTCTTCACTGCTTGCTTGGATTTTTCCGCCCATTCCTTGGATGATCATAAAACAGACCGAAAGACCTAATCCTGTCCCCTTCCCGGGTTCCTTGCTGGTATAAAAAGGATCAAAAATATTCCCAAGATTCTCCTTTGAAATCCCGGAGCCATTGTCAATATAGCTTATTTTCAACATGTTCAGATGGTCTGCCGATTCAGCTTGGACAATCGGTACAACCTCGCTAGTTATCAATATTTTACCTTTAAAATGATCCTCAACTGATGAAATAGCATCGGCAGCATTTATAAGCAAATTTAAAAAGACCTGTCTCAATTGATTCGGATCAGTCATCACCATATCGTTTTCTGCAATGAAACTGAGATTTAATTCAATATCGGACATCAACGGCTGAAATTTAAAAACATCAACAGTTTCAACGATGATTGAGTGCACTGAAACCGCTTTCAGAGCTTCACTTGAAGGCCTTGAAAAATCAAGGAGTTGTTTGATAATAGTATTTACTCTATTTATCTCATTTTCTGTACGAAGAATAAATTCTTTTTTATCTTCCTCTGCAATATCGTTCTGTTTAAGCAATTCAAGGTACCCCACAACAATACCTATTGGGTTCCCGATTTCATGGGCAATTCCTGAAGATAACCTGCCGACAGATGCCAATTTTTCCGCTTGGATAATCTCTTTTTGAGCCTGTTTTAAATCAACATTTGCCTTCTCAAGAGATATAACCGTGGTCCGAAGTCTTTCTTTGTCATCGGCAATCTGTTTCAACATGCTGTTCAACGCCTTGGACAATTTATTGAATTCATTGCCCTTCTTTTCATAAAGGAAAAACATCTCATCATCTTCTCGATATTCTTCGGCCCTCTTTACCAGACTCCGCAAAGGTTTCACGATAATCCTCGACAATCGGTAATAACCAAAAAAAGAAAAAACAAATACATTTATGAAGATATATATCAATAATATATATTGCGTCCGTCCCAACGTTTTATAGATCCCTTCAAGGGGTAAAACAAGACTTACTCCTGCAACGACACTTCCATTCCTGAGCAAGGGCGCTGATATGATCAGTTTACGGCTTTGCTGCCCTAAAACCCCCCAGGTTGAACCAAAAAATCGGGAGGTTTTCTCTCCTGACCGAATTGTTTGTATTGTAAGTGTCTCAATCTCATCTTGTAAGGTACAATTTTCCCCATCGAAATATACTCGATTTTTCTTAGCGTCCATAACTATTGCGCAAGAAACGCCTGCATCTTTTAACAATCTGCCAAAATCATCCTGAAAATCTGAGCTCGCTGCGATATTGTCCGATTCCGGAAAAAACATTTTATTTGCTTGGATTCCTGATATGAAAATATATCCTCTTGAAATTTCAGATCTAAGAAGGTCCCTTCGTGCGGTTATAATCATTACGAAATCTAATAAGATCATTGCCAGCAATAAAAGGACTGATAGATGAATAGCAATATTTGTTTTTAAACCGTGAAAAAACACATCAAACCTTTTAACATTATGGAATTTCTAACCTCATGGAAATCCAATTTTAAATGCCGTCGGCTTATGGTATCCACGTTGTGGAAGACAGGCGAAGTCTTTTTAAGATTTTACGTGAAAGTTCCATATAAGTCAAATTGCGTTTACACAAATAATCACATACTTTGTACTTTACATGTACTATTTTTTGTAAAAAAATCGGACAATTTTTGTCACATTTTCATGGCAAGTTCGTAAAACATTCCTGAAAAACCGTTTAACACCATTTCAACAAATAAGTTTTTTTGCAAAATTATTTTCAATAACATACTGTTTTCTTAATATTTTATATATTGAATAAAGGGCTATTAAATATAGACCGGTTCTTAAACCCGTCTCATACAACCCAAAGGCATATTATTTGCATGTATTTAATCAGGATCAACAACGGTTAAATAGGCTTTATCCCGATGAAAAAGACTCAACATTTCATAGGGTCATAGGGCAGGTAAGATACTCAGAATATTAATTTAATCCTGTTTATCTCGTCTGAAATTAAAAATATATTTTTATTAAGAATTTTAAACATTTTAACAGATTAATTTTAAAATTTCCTCTTGACATTGGATAACACTACGGAGCGAAAGGGCAAACCCGTTGAAAAGCGGGGACGCAAAGCCACGGGTCTAAAGCTGGAAAGCAAGGACAGCCGGGCTGCCGAATACCTGTAGAAGTCACCACATTTGAAGCATAAGACATTCTACCTTTAACTATTTTGGCGCCTTTCTCTATATGAAGTT
>JAYEFV010000426.1:0-8933 GCA_034658755.1 Thermodesulfobacteriota bacterium
CTTACTTTACACCATAGATCTTAAGTTTTTTTCTAAGGGTATTCAGGGCAATATCGAGCAGTCTTGCGGTTTGGGATTTGTTGTTCCCTGTTTGATTATAAACTTTGATGATATGGGATTTTTCCATTTGTGCAAGAGAAACTACCGGTGCTGTTCCCGGTCGATGTTTCGGTTCTACCTTGGGTTTTTGCTTTTGAATATTGCCGGGAAGGAATATTTTAGAGATCTTTCGTCCCTGGGCAAGGTTTACGGCTGATTTAATAATGGACTTCAGCTCTCTGATATTCCCCGGGTAATCATAATTAAAAAGCAGAGTCATGGCGTCTTCTTCTATGCCGGTATTTTTATCTTTACCTAGAAACTCGTTCAAAAAATGGTTGGCCAGCAAAGGGATGTCTTCTTTTCTTTGCCTGAGAGCCGGCAGGTGGAGCCATCCTCCTTTCAGGCGGTAGTACAAATCTTTTCGAAACTTCCGGTTGGCCATCCGTTTTTCCAGGTCCTCATTTGTTGCGGCAATAAAACGGATATCCGTTGTCCGTGGGGTGTCTGTTCCGAGCTTTATATATTCTCCGTCCTGTAAAACCCGAAGCAGCTTTCCCTGGAGCTCCATTGGCAGGTTGCTTATTTCATCCAGAAACAGCGTGCCCTTGTTTGAGTGCTCAAGATAACCCGTGCGATCCTTTTCAGCTCCTGTAAAAGACCCCTTTGTGTGTCCGAAAAATTCGGCATCAAAAAGGGAACCCGTAAGCGAGGCCATGTTGACGGGAGTAAACACGGATTTCGACCTTGGACTGGCCGCGTGAACCGCTCTTGCCAGAAGTTCTTTTCCTGTTCCGCTCTCTCCGGTAATCAATATTGGAATATCGCTTGCCGCATGAAGTTCGGCTTCTTTTAATATTTTCAATACATCTGGCGATCCGAAGATAATTGATTTGAAGGCATGTTCATGCAAAAGTTCCGGCAGGCGAGTTCCCTTGCCGATGTCCGTAATATTAAACAGCCGCTTTCTTTCAAGAGCACGGTTGATTGATAAAACAAGATCATCCTTTTCAACAGGTTTGACAAGGTAATCGTAGGCCCCTCTTTTCATGGCACTGACCGCGGTCACCGCTTCATCCAGAGCCGTAATCATGATGCATTCGGTTTCAGGGCTGTTGTTCTTTATGCCTTCAAGAAGCTCCAGACCGTCCATGCCGGGCATAGATACATCGATCAAGGCAATATCAAAGGGTTCACCCTGTTTAAAAACTGAAACCGCTTTTCCAGGGTCATGTTCAAGTCTAATGGATGTAAAGCCGGAAGTGATCAGAGCCCTCCTGATGCTTTTGAGAAAGATCTGATCGTCGTCTATGGCTATTATACGATTGGGGACCGGGTACTTGGTATTTGGTATTAGGTATTGTTTATTTTGTCGAGCAGTCATTTTGTGTCTTTTTACGAAGCCGTCAATATTACTGTAAACTTACTCCCCTCCCCTAACTTGCTTTCAACTTGAATGCGTCCGCCTATTTTCTCAATGAGATTATGGACAATGTACATTCCGAGCCCGGTTCCTTCTTCTGATGGGTTGGTAGTAAAAAAAGGGTCAAATATTTTTTCTAAGATCTTTTCATCCATACCTCTGCCATTGTCGCTGACTTCAATGATCAGTTGATTTTCTTTTGAATCATCCATGGAAACAACCAGATCGACTTGTGAATTTTCATTAAACGGTTTATCAAAGGCATTTGCGGCATTTATCAAAAGATTAATCAAAATCTGCTCCAGAGGTTGCGAATCGATAAGAATCTCCGGCAAATTATCCGGAATATGGACGTTAAAGGTTTTTACGGTTTTTCCAATCTTGCTCCTGCAAAACGCAACAACTTTTTCAAACATCGGTTTCAGGTCAATTTTTTCAATTGCCTTATCCTGGTCCGGCTTTGAAAATACTTTTAAGTCCTTAACAATGGATTTAATTTGCCTGGAGCCATATTGGATATTATCAAGAAGTTCAAAAATATCTTCACGAAATTCAGCGTAGGGCATGTGCAATATTTCCAGCTCCGGATGCTTTTTTGCATATTCATCAATTATGGGTATCACCGTATTGATATAATCCCTTAAGATCGGAATATTGACGGAAATATAATTGTTCGGATTATTGATCTCATGAGCTATCCCTGATACCAGGACCCCGATGGAGGCCAGCTTTTCACTCTGTATGAGTTGCTTTTCCATCCGCTTTTCTTCGGTAATATCATGGATGCGAATGATGGTGTTCTCAATGTTGCCGCTATTATCTATTATCGGGTATAATGAAACCTCTTCGAATCGTTCCGAATTTTTTAAGCTTCGGCGCTGAAATTTCTGCTCCCTCCCCTCTGATACTGCCCCAGGTATTGTGCATCCCTCACACATTTCGGTTTGGTTGCCCAATCCCACAAAACAGGGTTTTCCTATAACATGGTCAGGGTTTTTTATCATATAATAATCCAGTGTAGGCCGATTAATAGCATGAATGGTTAGCCCTTCTCCCAGGAGGATAAGCGGATCTGAGATCCCGTCAAAGATCGACTGGAGCATGGCCTTGCTTTTCTGGAGTTCGTCTTTTGTCCGCTTGAACTCCGTGATATCCTGAACCGTACCAACCATCTGAGCCGGTCTACCGGTTTCATTCAAAATAACTTCAGCTCGTTCATGTACAATGCGTTTCCTGCCACCCGGTAGAATGATACGATGGTTAATGCTGTACGACTTATTCTCATATAACGCTTCATTAACAGACTGATTAACAAATTCTCTGTCTTCCGGATGTACGGAATTAAGAAATGCTTCATATGTGACCTCAAATTCCTGGGGTATCCGCCCGAAAATTCGGTATATCTCATCGGACCAATACAACTCATTGGTTACAATATTCCAAACCCAGTTTCCCAAATGGGCAATGCGCTGAGCCTCCGCAAGGCTGCTTTCAGCATGTTCACGAGTTTCTTTGATGGTTTTTTCTAACAAGCCAATTCGGCTTACTTTTTTTTCCAAATCCTTGAGCTTTTGCTCCAATTCTTCATATGTTGGTTTATCCGCCATCAAAAAATTCTCCGATTGCTCCGAAACCTTAATGAGTCACATAGGAACTTATCCCCTGAATTAGGTTTTATTGTAGATTACGTTCAAGATAGATTCATTTTCTCTAAAATCTTTTATGATATTTTGAAGATACGCCTAATAGCATGGAGGGACCGTAACTGCAAATAGTTTTATGGAGATAGGTTATGACCTAAATTCTGCAAGCCTCGTATCTGCCGAATATACAAGGCATCAATCGTGCGAGGAAAATCAAAACCAATAGAGATTTAATTAAACACAAATGTCTCATGATGGATGGACACTAACAAGTGTCCGGATTTCGGCATCAAACGCACTGATCCAGAGCGCGAACCAGCATTCGCATATGACTTTTCTCGGCCTGGGCAATGGATAAAAAGCTGTCCCGGACAGTCTGATCTTTTTCTTGCTCGGCCATGGTTTTGTATAGATCAAAGGCAGCGTACTCCATATGAATGGCCAGTTCTAAAATTCGCAGACACTGGTTTTCCTCAATATTTTCCAGGTATGCCAGCGCGTTTGCAAGGCTTTCCCCACCTTCAAGGATTTCTCCCTCAAGGCTTTCGTAGAGTTCGTCAAAGGCAATGGGAGTGCTTGCCGCTTTTTCCCAGAACCCGTAAACGGTTCTGGCATGTACGATTTCCGCCTTGGACAACTTTTCTAAGGTAGGAATAATCGGATCCACTGCAAAGTTGTTCAGAATATAAGTATAAAATCGCCAGGCTCCTTTTTCCAGGTCCATGGCGGTGAGCAGGAGTTCCACAGGTGCTTTGGTTTTATCAAAGACCTGTATTTTGGGAAATCCTTTCAGGGTTTTGCCTTCCCAGGCGAGGATCCCTCCTTCCAGATTGTATATTGTTTTTTCAGAAATACCTTCTTCAGAAAATATGGATGCTGCGGCCAGGGAGCGACCACCGCTATGGCAATAGAAAATAAGCTCCCTGTTTGCAGGTAAACCGGAAAGATCGGATACGAGATCATTCAAGGGAATAAACTTAGCCCCCGGGATGTGGCCTGCCGTATATTCATCCGGCTTTCGGACATCCACAAGCAGGTACTCCTTTTCATTGTGGGATTTGATAAATTGCTTCAATTCTTCGGCCGTCATATCTTCAAATTCTGAATCATACATTTTTTAACTCCTCTCAGATACACTTTTGCCTCGGCCATACCACCGTGCAATCACTTCTGGGGCAATACCCATAAAATAAGCTGCAATAACCAGTTGATTGATCAGGGTGGTTTGCAGAATGCCTAAGTTTTGCCAGCGCCGGGGGGATGTGAAAACAGGTACGGGTAAAGTTACTATTTCCCCTTTTTTTTGCAAACGCCGGACCAGTTCAAAATCTTCCATTATCGGAATATCAGGAAATCCTCCGATCTGATGAAAAACTCTGGATGAAATGAAAATAGCCTGGTCACAGTAAGGCATTTTAAAAAATCGGGAGCGCCAGTTTGCAAGGCGCTCAATAAGCCGAAGGCCTGGCATAGGGGAATCGATACGAAGTTCGAATGCGCCGGCAATCGTTCCAGGTTGTTTGAAGCTGTTAAAAATAAAGTCTTCAAATTTTTCGGGCAGCCGTGTATCGGCATGAAGAAAAACAAGCACATCACCGGTGGCTTGAGCGGCGCCCCGGTTCATTTGCCGTGCCCGTGGCGGGGTGCTGGTGATAACTCTTGCACCCAGTGATTTCGAAATCCTCACGGTATCATCATTACTTCCCCCATCCACTACAATTACTTCCTTTTTATCCCCGGAACCGATACTTTCTATGGTTTTTGCAATGTTATTGGCTTCGTTTATGGCCGGTATGATAATTGAGATGCGATCGGGATTGAAATCATGATTGCTCAGGTTTTGTGACCGTTTCCAGGCCATTAGATCCTCAGGATGATCTACATCTTTTAATACGTCCAACAGCGTAAAACTTAATCCTGAATTCTTTGCAATTTTTATTGTTTTTTCGAGAACATCACCTGCTCCCCAGTTTATTCCCGTAAATAAATCAGGGATGGCTTTTGATAGAGAATTCTTTTGCAGCCCGATCAAATAGTAGCCGCCGTCTTTGGCCGGACCCAGCACCAAATTTTTTAGTTTAAGGGCGTCAAACGCTTTTTGAATGATAACATCTGTTATATCCGGGATATCGGTACCTATAATAACAGCTTCGGTTGCCCCGGCTCTAAAGGAATCTTCCAAAGAACATTTCATGCGCAGTCCAAGATTACCACTGCCCTGGGGGCGATAATCAAAATCTTGGCCGAGCCAGTTTTGCATTAGATTTTTATCACCACCGTCATAACGGATCTCAACGCTCAATTCACATCGTGTTGGTAACCTTTTGACCTGCAACAGAGTGTGTTCTGTCATTTTGCGCTGAAGATCTGCAGCACTTTCTGCCCCCAGCATAGGAATAAGTCTGGTTTTGGTTTTTCCAGGTTCCGGATAACGGGTAAAGACAATCAAATGTTCTTTGAAATTTATTGGCATATTCCGGCCCAAAATTTGCCATACCGGTTTGTTCTTCGAAATAATTCCTCAGTTAACCTTATCACCCTGATTTCCTGTCATTGGTAAGATACAAAATCCTTGACCAATTATCTAATTTTAGTTAATTTTTTCTTAGTTTTCAAGATATTTAGCTTTAACCCTTGTAAGTATTTCTTGCATGAATATCTAATCCAACATATAGTTCCATCAAACACCCCCTTTTGTTTAAGGGTTTTTGTTTGGGTTAACCACTTATAACAAATCGCATCATTCTTTGCGATTAGGAGGTGTCTTTTAGATGATCATCAGGGAATCATCCTTGATGATGCTGTTTTCACTTACTGAAACCGGCGCTCAAACCGGGGCACCGATCGTTACGGTTCCGATAAATTAACGCTTTTAAAGGAATTATTGGTTTTAAGTCGCGGTCATACAGTTTCATTTGTAATCATAATCTTGACGGTTTCGTAAAAAGTCAAAATTCCCCATTTTTTGTCATTCCGGCGAAAGCCGGAATCCAGTGTTTTCAGAAACTTATGACTGACCTGGACCCCGGCTTTCGCCGGGGTGACGACTTTTTACGAAAACATCAATCTTGCTCTTAATCAAGAACTCAATCCAGGCTGGATAAATGCAAAAATCGATAATTTTCAGACAAACATGTTCGCATCTGCTCCCCTATAACCGGATAACCAAAGGGTTTACGACGGTTCTATGGATCGTGACGGTTACATTGATGAATCCTTTGTTGGCAATATCCGGAGACATAGAAACAAATAGACAAAATTCCCAGGTACGCCAACTGTTTGAATTGAGCAACAATGAATTGATTGAACAGGCCCGGACGACCTTTGATGAAGCATCCAACAAATACCTTGCGCAACTGCGGGGATTATCAACATGTAACATACTTCTTCAGCAGGCAAGGCGCGAAACTGAATATCTGAATATTCCCAAAGAAAAACCTGCAATACCTGCAAAACATATGTCTCCGGTTGAAGTTGCCAAGATTGCTTTGAATCATTCCCAAATTCAGAACTCCTGACATCGGGCAAATAAATATGTGAAATTACTTGACAGGGGCATGAATATAGCGTAAATTGAAATGCAACAAATCAGGAGGTATTTGCTGTGCTTCAAAGCTATATTCCATTCCTTCCAGAGGGCGCCGAACCAATAAACAACCATGTGGCGATTTATCGTCATGATGAAAAAATTGAATTTTATACAGCATCAGGTCCAATATACTCTTGCCAGGAAAGTGATTTGTATGGACTTCGGTTGGCCCAAGGGATTATCGTCACACAGACAGCAACAACTCCAGCCCAAATTGCCAAAGCATTAAATATCAACAGAACCACTGTATATCGAAACCTTAATAGGTATCAACAAGACGGGCCTGCTGCCCTCATTATTGATAAAAGCAATCGCGGCGCTTATAGACTTAAGGGAAGGATTAAAAGCCAGGTACAAATACTTCTTAACAAAGGTTATTCGTTAAAAGCAGCGGCAAAGCAAGCCTGTGTAACTGAAGGCTGTATCCGATATGCAATAAAGAAAGGCACTTTAGTAAGGAAGAAGCAACTGGATGAAAAGCAGAAAACACACCAAGAACTTAAAAGTGCTTCAGAGCGTTCATCAGAAGATAATAACTGTGCCATCGGGATTGGTGCCAAACGCGAAGCAGAACGTGTTTTGGCAAGTATTGGGAAAATAACTGAGGCAACTCCTCATTTTAGCGCAAACGAAGGGGTTCGACATGCTGGCGTGCTGTTGGTGCTGCCGGCATTGGCTAAAGTGGGACTTTTAGAAGCCGGGAGAAAAGCATACGGTGCTCTTCATAAAGGCTTTTATGGCTTACAGTCGGTTTTGCTGACACTATCGTTTATGGCTCTTTTGAGGATCAAAAAGCCTGAGCAGCTGAAAAGGTCCAATCCCGGCGAACTGGGCATTGTTTTAGGCCTTGATCGTGCACCTGAGGTAAAAACGCTAAGAAAAAAAATAAAGGAGATAGGATTACGAAATAAAGCCGGTGAGTTTCTATCATTTTTATCTAAGAGATGGGCTGATCAGGATAAAGATGTAATCGGATTCGCATATGTCGATGGTCACGTACGTTCCTATAATGGCCGTAAGCATAAGCTGCCTAAGACCCATGTTGCCAGAAGACGTCTTTGCATGCCTGCAACGACTGATTTTTGGATAAATGACGCAAATTGTGAACCGCTATTTTTTGTAACAGCACAAGCCAATGACAGTCTCTTGTCTATGCTCGAAAAAGAAGTTATTCCGGAATTGAAAAGACTTGCAGGAAAAGGCAACAGAGTGACATTGGTTTTTGATCGTGAAGGATGGAGCCCAAAATCTTTTGAGAAATGGTTCAAAACAGATATTGATGTCATAACGTACCGTAAAGGCAAATATGATCCATGGCCTGAAGATTGTTTTATTGAAGTTGAAAGCCATGTCCGAGGTAAAGCTGTAAAGTATTTGCTTGGAGAACGCAGCATTAAAATAAATAAAAATTTCTGGCTGCGAGAGGTCAGGCGACTGTGTGACGACGGACATCAGACATCGATAATAACTACCCGGCAGGACGTTAATTGTGAACAGGTTGCGCGACGAATGTTTTTTCGATGGAACCAGGAAAACTTTTTTCGTTATATGCGTGAGGAATATGCGCTTGATCATCTTGTAACAAATGATGTTGAGCCCGCTGATGTGGAGCGGCTGGTGCCGAATCCCGTAAAGAAAGAAAAAAGGAAACTTATAAAAAAACTCAAACGGGAACTTGAGAAGCTAAAAAAAGAGTACGGGGACAAAGCTTTTCAAAATGATGAAACGCGCCGTCCTACCATGCGAGGCTTTAATATTGCAAATCCTGGTTATAAGAAGAAGATACTCAATCTTGAAAAAGAGATCGAGCGATCAGAAGTCGACCTGAAACAAACACCTGATAGGATAGCTATAAAACAGTTGCTGGCTGAACACGAAATTGTTCGACTTGAGACTGAGCGTAAGATGTTTACTGATGGGATTAAAATGATTTGCTACCGAGCTGAGACCTGCTTGTTGAATCTGATAGGACCATTTTTTTCACGCAATAATGATGAAGGCCGTGCCTTTTTGAAAAGTGTTTTTCAGCAACCGGCAGATATAATACCTTCTAAGGAACAGGGAATTATGACCGTCAAGTTTCATACGATGTCTACACCCCGAGCAAATCGTGTACTCAAACAACTATGTGAAGTCATGAATGAGGAGCATTATGTCTACCCCGGCACCCGGATGACGTTGGTCTTCAAGGTGGAATAAGTTGCATTTGAAATTACGCGAGGTCAGGAGCCCTGAAATT
>JAYEFV010000427.1:0-2141 GCA_034658755.1 Thermodesulfobacteriota bacterium
ATATTCGACGTTGGATGTTGAACGTTCGATGTTCGATGTTCATCTTTTTCTGTTAAATCCCCAGATATTTTGCCACTTCAAAAGCAGTCTTGCCGGCGCTGGCGATGGACTCGGGGATGCTCATAGGGCCGGTAGCGGAGCCGGCCGTGAATATGCCCTTTTCAGGAGTCAAGCCTCCTTTATCGGCCTGTTCCACAAACCCGGTTTCGGCGAGTTGCAACTTCAGTGTCTCTGTTGTTTCTTGTATGCCTTGACAGGGCGTCATCCCTACGGAAAGTACGACCAGATCAAATTCTTCCTGAAATGTTTCACTGGACGTGTTATCCAGAAATGTCACCCGTAACTGATCGTTGGCTGCCGGATAGATGTCTCCCGGGATAGCCCGTATCAATCGGACATCTTTCCGAATTTTAGCGTAAAATTCGTCAAAATCCCTGCCAAAGGTCTGAACATCCATGTAAAAAAAAGTGATATGTGTTTCAGGCTGCCGTGCTCTCACCAGACCCGCCATACGCAAGGCTGAGCCGCAGCAAACCTTTGAACACCACAAGTGGTTGAGTTTGGCATCGCGACTGCCCACGCATTGAATAAAAGCGATGCTGCCTGCCTCGGCGCCGTTAGAAGGTTTTAATGCCCGTCCATCCGTTCTGAGCATTCTTTCCATCTCCAGGTTAGTGATGACATTTTCAAATTTGCCATACCCGTATGGTTTGCTCACAGGGTTGAACGGCGTGAATCCCGTGGCAAGAATCACAGCATTCGCATGGGTGGATTCCATTATCTCACCGGCATCGAGATCGATGGCGCCTTCCGGGCACGCCTCCCGGCATACGGTACACGATTGATCCTTTAGATAGAGGCATTTTTCACCTGAGATGGCATAAAAAGGAGCGTGGTTTTTGGAAAATCCTTTCGTTACCGCACCCTCTTCAGGACATTTTTCAAAGCAAATACCACAATTACTGCATTTTTCAGGATCGATAAAAACCGGTTTTTTCAATAGTGTCACGGAAAAATCTTCCGATCTTGATACATCCTGAACCCGGGCGCCGGCCATTAATTTAATTTTCGGGTTTTGAACGACCCGGTCGAGTTTCTCCTCAACCATGCAGGCACCGCATTTAACGCACTGGTCCGTGGCTTTGCAGGTATATTGGATAGCATGGCCCCCGGGAAAGTCTGATCGTTCCACGATTTCAACATCAATATCCAAATCGGCCAATTCAAATGCCGCCGTAAGCCCAGCGACACCGCCGCCGATAACAAGAACCTTATTAGCCATCATATGCATACCTTAATTGTAATGTGTTTCATTCCTGTCCCGCTTCAAATGCCTCAACAATACCCTTTATTTCTCTCTCAACAAAATCGGCGCATTCTTGAACCGATTCCGCTGTCATTGAACCGATATCATCGATCAGGCCTTCAAGCTCTTTTTCATCGATGCCGATCGTTTTGTTGATCATAAAGGTGTCAACCTCTCCGTCTGCCGGCCGCCGGCCGCACCCTCCCGCCGTCCCGACGAATTCGTTTTTCACAAAAATAGGGACAACTATTTTTAATATCCCGGCGTCACACTCTTCAACAACCGGTCTGCGGGTTTTCTGAGCCTGTGCGGCCATGTTCATATGCGCGACGGCACAGATGAAGGGACCGCCTTTCTCACTTGATTTAATGACCGGACAGATCCGGTTCGACCATTTCACATAATCGGTTATCCGGGTGCCTTCTATATCGAAGGTTACCGATTGTATTTGGCACTTTTCTATAATTTTTTTTTCAAGTTCAATCCATTTTTCCATAGGCTGAATGTCTGTCAATTCCATTTGATGCTCCTTGTGGATGTTATGGTTAAAAAATGTGTTTTTCATATTTTATCGACGCTTGGTCGAATTCATCGTACAGTATTTTCAGCCGCTCATTGGCAATGTTGATTCTATACTGTTTTTCTTCCTTTTCCCTTTCCGTCTGGTAACAGGCCAGGCAGCGCTCATATCGGTGGGCCTTCCCAAGGCAGGTAATCATGAATTCTGCCATCATAAAGGTCATCTCATTGTCATAACCGACAAAGTGCTCTACCCCGGGGACATATTCCAGCTCCACCTCTACAGACACGTCATTGCCCTCTTTGGCGATATTGA